>NZ_JBFAXU010000031.1:0-81296 GCF_040680975.1 Streptomyces sp. NPDC051921 | reverse complement strand
AGTTCCTCAAGGACAACGAGGACAAGGTCCCCGGTGAGGTCAGGACCGAGGTCGAGACCGCCGTCGCCGAGCTGAAGGAGAAGCTCAAGGGCGAGGACACCACCGAGATCCGCACCGCCACCGAGAAGGTCGCGGCCGTCTCCCAGAAGCTCGGCCAGGCCATGTACGCCGACGCCCAGGCCGCCCAGGCCGCGGGTGGCGCCGACGCCGGCCAGGCGCAGGCGCAGGACGACGACGTCGTCGACGCCGAGATCGTCGACGAGGACAAGCCGAAGGGCGGCGCTGCCTGATGTCGGAGGAGACCCCGGGCTTCGAGGAGAAGCCCGACGTCCCCGCCGACGGCACGCCCGAGGAGACCGAGGCCGCCGCCTCCGCCGAGCAGGCGGAAGGGGCGGCCCCGGCCGGGGACGCTACGGACGTAGCTCTGCTGGCCCAGCTGGACCAGACCCGCACCGCGCTCTCCGAGCGCACCGCGGACCTCCAGCGGCTCCAGGCCGAGTACCAGAACTACCGCCGCCGTGTGGAGCGGGACCGGGTCACGGTCAAGGAGATCGCCGTCGCGAGCCTCCTGACCGAGCTCCTCCCCGTGCTCGACGACATCGGCCGGGCCCGGGACCACGGCGAGCTCGTGGGCGGGTTCAAGTCGGTCGCCGAGTCGCTGGAGACCGTCGCCGCCAAGATGGGGCTGCAGCAGTTCGGCAAGGAGGGCGAGCCCTTCGACCCGACGATCCACGAGGCCCTGATGCACTCGTACGCGCCGGACGTCACCGAGACGACCTGCGTGGCGATCCTGCAGCCGGGGTACCGGATCGGCGAGCGGACCATCCGCCCCGCGCGCGTGGCCGTCGCCGAGCCCCAGCCGGGCGCGGCTCCGGCCGCCAAGGAAGAGAAGAAGGCCGACGAGGAGAGCGGTGGCCCCGACGAGGGCTAGCGCGACGATCGTCCGAGAGGAGGGACGTCGATGAGCACGAAGGACTTCGTCGAGAAGGACTACTACAAGGTTCTCGGCGTCCCCAAGGACGCCACCGACGCCGAGATCAAGAAGGCGTACCGGAAGCTCGCCCGCGAGAACCACCCGGACGCCAACAAGGGCGACACCAAGGCGGAGGAGCGCTTCAAGGAGATCTCCGAGGCCAACGACATCCTCGGCGACCCGAAGAAGCGCAAGGAGTACGACGACGCCCGCGCCCTGTTCGGCAACGGCGGCTTCCGGGCCGGCGGCCCGGGCGGCGGCTCCTTCAACTTCGACCTGGGCGACCTCTTCGGGGGCGCCCAGGGCGGGGGCGGCGGGGCCGGCGGCTTCGGCGGCGGTCTCGGGGACGTCTTCGGCGGACTGTTCAACCGGGGAGGCGGCGCGGGCACCCGCACGCAGCCGCGCCGCGGTCAGGACATCGAGTCCGAGGTGACGCTCAGCTTCACCGAGGCCATCGAGGGCGCCACGGTGCCGCTGCGGATGTCCAGCCAGCAGCCCTGCAAGGCGTGTTCGGGCACCGGCGACAAGAACGGCACCCCGCGGGTGTGCCCGACCTGCGTCGGCACCGGACAGGTCTCGCGCGGCAGCGGCGGCGGCTTCTCGCTGACCGACCCGTGCGTGGACTGCAAGGGCCGCGGTCTGATCGCCGAGACCCCCTGCGAGGTCTGCAAGGGCAGCGGCCGGGCCAAGTCCTCCCGCACCATGCAGGTCCGCATCCCGGCGGGAGTCAGCGACAACCAGAAGATCCGGCTGCGCGGCAAGGGCGCCCCGGGCGAGCGCGGCGGACCCAGCGGCGACCTCTACGTCGTCGTGCACGTCGACGCCCACCCGGTGTTCGGCCGCAAGGACGACAACCTCACCGTCACGGTGCCCGTCACGTTCGACGAGGCGGCGCTCGGCGGCGAGATCAAGGTGCCCACCCTGGGCGGCCCCGCGGTGACGCTGAAGCTGCCCGCGGGCACCCCCAACGGACGCACCATGCGCGCCCGTGGCAAGGGCGCGGTCCGCAAGGACGGCACCCGCGGCGACCTGCTGATCACGGTGGAGGTCGCGGTGCCGAAGGAGCTGGACGACAAGGCGCGCGAGGCACTGGAGACGTACCGCGAGGCGACGACGGGCGAGGACCCCAGGGCAGAGCTGTTCCAGGCCGCGAAGGGAGCTTGAGGAGATGGACCGCCGCCGCAATCCCTACCAGCTGACCGACGAGACCCCGGTGTACGTCATCTCGGTGGCGGCCCAGCTCTCCGGTCTGCACCCGCAGACGCTGCGTCAGTACGACCGCCTGGGCCTGGTCTCTCCGGACCGCACAGCCGGACGGGGCCGCCGCTACTCGGCCCGTGACATCGAGCTGCTCCGTCAGGTGCAGCAGCTGTCCCAGGACGAGGGCATCAACCTGGCCGGCATCAAGCGCATCATCGAACTGGAGAACCAGGTCGCGGCTCTGCAGGCCCGCGTGGCCGAGCTGTCGACGGCGGTCGAGGGCGCGGCGGCAGCGATGCGTCAGCGCGAGGCCCAGGTCCACGCCTCCTACCGGCGCGACCTGGTCCCGTACACGGACGTGCAGCAGGCGAGCGCCCTGGTGGTGTGGCGGCCGGGGCACAAGCGCGGCGAATAGCCCTTCCGAGCTTCCTCTTCGCGTGAGGCCCCCTCTTCGGAGGGGGCCTCACCGCGTTCCCGGGCGGTGCTACGGCAGCAGTTCGGCGACGATCTCGACGGCCGTCTGCCACCAGGGCTGCGCCCCGGTGCCGAAGCCGGCGGCCAGGGCCGTGCCGAGGGCCTGGTCGAGGGCGTCCGCGCCCGCCTCCCAGTCCGCGTCGACGCGGCCGTCCCCGGTGGACTCCAGGGTGCCGAGGGGGCGCCCGTCGCGGGTGAGCCGGCTCTCGACGTACGAGCAGGGCACGAGCCGGTAGCGGCGCCCGTCGACCGTCGCGTCGACGCGGTACGAGCGGCGCGAGAGGCGGCCCTTGGCGGGGCGCAGGCCCGCCGGGAGCCCGTCGACGGTGAGGGTGAGCAGCGCGGCGTCGCGGGTGCCGATGGGCGTGTGCGGGTCGGGGGCGGTTCCGGGGGCCCGTACGAGCGTCACGGCGGGCAGGCCGTGGCCGTGGACCCGCAGGGTGCCGGCGCGGTCGTCGAGGTGGATCTGGGCGTACACGTGGGTCATTCGTCCCGTTCGAGGATGCCGGACCGGGCGATGAGATAGCCCAGTTGGGCGCGGCTGCCGCTGCCGAGGGCGGCGGCGAGCTTGGCGATGTGGGCGCGGCAGGTGCGCACGTTCATGCCGAGCCGGCGGGCGATGGCCTCGTCGACGTGCCCCTCGACGAGGAGCTTGGCGATGGAGCGCTGCACGCCGCTGATGCCGCTGAGCATCGGTTCGTACGTCACGGGCGCGTCGAGCGGCGTGGCCTGGAGCCAGAACTGGTCGAAGACGCCGCCCAGGTACTCGACGAGCCCCTGGTGGCGCAGTTCGAGGGCGATGGTGCGGTCGCGACTGGCCGGCACGAAGGCGACCTTGCGGTCGACGATGATGAGCCGGTCGATGATCTCCTCCAGCGTGCGGACCTCGACCTCGGGTCCGATGCGCTCCAAGTAGGCCAGGGTGATGGGCTGGTGGCGCGCGGTGTGCTGGTAGAGCGTGCGCATCTTGATGCCCTTGCCGAGCAACGGCCGGACACGGCGCAGGGCTTCGCTGAAGGTATGGGCGCTGCGGCCCTTCCCCGGTTGTACGGTGAGCAGTTCCGAGGTGCACTCCTCGACGGCGCGGTCCAGGCTGGCGTTGATGCGGTCGAGGCCTTCGAGGACCGTGATGGCGTGGGTCATCGAAGGGTCGCGTGCGCCGAGGGCCATGAACGGCTCGAAAACGTCGGAGAGGGAGACGGTCAGGCGTCTGCGCTCCTGGATCTCCTTCTCTATGGGGAGGAGGAGCCGGGCCAGCGCGGCCGAAGGGGCCACGGGGCGCAGCCGTTCGGCGTCGTCGGGGTCGGGACGCAGCAGGTCGAGGTCCATCAGACAGGGGGCCGACACGATGTCCGAGCGGGCGATCCGGCCTGATCGAAGCGCTTCGGCATAGAGGCGTGTGCCCGCTTCGCACAGGTCTGCGTGCGTGTGAGAATGTCCCTCTTTCTCAGGTTCTATTCGCATACGTACACCCCCAGGCTTTTGCATTACAGGAACATGATGCATTGAGCGAGTGGTGGAAACGGGATGAGTGAGCCATCGTCGTGACTTGCGGGGGAGCAGGTTGTTACACACCTTCAAGTGAGGTTGCTCGGTCATGTCCAAGAAGCTCATACGCACCGTAGCCGGTGTCGCACTGATGGCTGCTGCCGCTGTGGGAGCGGTCACGGCAACCGAGGACCCGGGGTGGGGTTCGCAGACGAGGGTCGTGAACGCCGACCCGGGCTGGGGTCTCACCCCCGCCGGCGAGGCCGACCCGGGCTGGGGTCTCTCCGCTGCCGCCGCCGACCCCGGCTGGGGTGTCGCGCCGGCCTCCGATCCTGGATGGGAGTCCGTGCGGGCATGACGGTTCCCGAAGATCCTCGTTTCCGACGTGAGATGGCGAGCGCCTACCGGTCCGGGTGGCACTTCATCGACCTCGTCACCGCGGTGCCGCGCCGTGGCGAGTCGTTGATGGTCACCCTCTTCGGAGAGCCGATCGTCGTCGTCCGCGAAGACGACGAGGACATTCGCGCCTACCGGTGTCTTCGCCGCCCGCGCGGCGCCCCGCAGCCCGTCCGCTGTGCCATCAGGTACGGCATGATCTTCGTCAATCTCGATCAGCGCGACCACCAGTTGGTCGAACCCCAGCTGGTCGAGGCCGAGACCATCACCGCCACCCCCCGCAGTGCCTGAACGATTCCCCCGTCGTTGTAGATCGTTCAGGTGCTTCCCCCACACAGCGGCGCCATCGCGGACCTGAAACGCGATGGCGCCGCTGTGCGTCTTCCTCCGGGTGCGCCGCCGGTGGCCGGCGGCCGCGCCGGTTACGCCCGGCCCATCGCCCGCGTGAGGGCGATCTCGATCACGACCCGGTCCGGGTTCGGCGCCGGGACCCGGTTGTAGCGCGCCGCGTAGCGGTCCACGGCGTCCGCGACGACCTCCGCCTCGGTGCGGATCCGCGCCACGCCCTCCAGCGTGGCCCAGCGCCCCTTGTCCACCTGGCAGACCGCGACCTTCGCGCCGTCCGCGCCCGCGGCCAGGACGTTGGCGACCTTGCGGCTGTGCTTGTTCGTGATGACCCGGGCGATGCCCCTGTCGCCGCCCTCGGGGTCGTACGTGACGCCGACCGCCACCACGTGCGGCGTGCCGTTCGGGCGAGGTGTCGTGAGGGTGCACATGTGGTACTCGCGCCAGAAGGCGAGGTACGAGTCGCTGGGCTTGCTCGGGTCGATGGCCATGCCCGGAAACTACTCCGGGAACGGGCCCCTCGGATACCTTGAGCGGAATAGACTCAACTTTGTGTACGTTGGATGAGTCATAGGCGGGGAGGAGCCCCGCAGCCGAGGAAACCGGTCGTAGAACCCAGGAGGAGACCCCGCACGTGGACGCCGAACTGACCAACAGGAGCCGGGACGCGCTGAACGCGGCCAGCAGCCGCGCCGTGTCCCAGGGGCACGCCGATCTGACCCCCGCGCATCTCCTGCTCGCCCTGCTCGCGGGTCAGGACAACGAGAACATCACCGACCTGCTCGCCGCCGTCGAGGCCGACCAGGCCGTCGTGCGCTCCGGTGCGGAGCGGCTGCTCGCCGCCCTGCCCAGCGTCACCGGGTCCACGGTCGCGCCCCCGCAGCCCAACCGTGAGCTGCTCGCCGTCATCGCCGACGCCGACGAGCGCGCCAAGAAGCTCGGCGACGAGTTCCTGTCCACCGAGCACCTGCTCATCGGCATCGCCGCCAAGGGCGGCCGGTCCGGAGAGCTCCTCGACGGGCAGGGCGCGAGCGCCCGCCGTCTGCAGGACGCCTTCGAAAAGGCCCGCGGCACCCGCAGGGTCACCACCGCCGACCCCGAGGGCTCGTACAAGGCCCTGGAGAAGTTCGGCACCGACTTCACCGCCGCCGCCCGCGAGGGCAAGCTGGACCCGGTCATCGGCCGCGACCACGAGATCCGGCGCGTCGTCCAGGTCCTCTCCCGCCGTACGAAGAACAACCCGGTCCTCATCGGCGAACCCGGCGTCGGCAAGACCGCCGTCGTCGAGGGCCTTGCGCAGCGGATCGTGAAGGGCGACGTCCCGCTGTCGCTGCGCGACAAGCGCCTGGTCTCCCTCGACCTCGGCGCGATGGTCGCCGGCGCCAAGTACCGCGGCGAGTTCGAGGAGCGCCTGAAGACCGTCCTGTCCGAGATCAAGGAGAGCGACGGCCGGATCATCACCTTCATCGACGAGCTGCACACCGTCGTGGGCGCGGGCGCCGGCGGTGACTCCGCCATGGACGCCGGCAACATGCTCAAGCCGATGCTGGCCCGCGGCGAGCTGCGGATGGTCGGTGCCACGACCCTCGACGAGTACCGCGAGCGGATCGAGAAGGACCCCGCGCTGGAGCGCCGCTTCCAGCAGGTCCTGGTCGCCGAGCCGTCCGTCGAGGACACCGTCGCCATCCTGCGCGGGCTCAAGGGCCGCTACGAGGCCCACCACAAGGTCCAGATCGCCGACTCCGCGCTCGTCGCCGCCGCGACCCTCTCCGACCGCTACATCACCTCGCGCTTCCTGCCCGACAAGGCCATCGACCTGGTCGACGAGGCCGCCTCCCGGCTGCGCATGGAGATCGACTCGTCGCCCGTCGAGATCGACGAGCTCCAGCGCTCCGTCGACCGGCTCCGGATGGAGGAGCTCGCCCTCTCCAAGGAAACCGACGCGGCGAGCCGCCAGCGTCTGGAGAAGCTGCGCCGCGACCTCGCCGACCGCGAGGAGGAGCTGCGCGGGCTCACCGCCCGCTGGGAGAAGGAGAAGCAGGCCCTCAACCGGGTCGGTGAGCTCAAGGAGCAGCTCGACGGGCTGCGCGGGCGGGCCGAGCGAGCCCAGCGCGACGGCGACTTCGACACCGCCTCCAAGCTGCTCTACGGGGAGATCCCGGCGCTGGAGCGCGAGCTGGCGGCCGCGAGCGAGGCCGAGGCCCAGCAGGAGGCCGCGAAGGACACGATGGTCAAGGAGGAGGTCGGCCCGGACGACATCGCCGACGTCGTCGGCTCCTGGACCGGCATCCCCGCGGGCCGTCTCCTGGAGGGCGAGACGCAGAAGCTGCTGCGCATGGAGGACGAGCTCGGCCGGCGTCTGATCGGCCAGGGCGAGGCCGTCCGCGCGGTCTCCGACGCGGTGCGCCGCACCCGCGCCGGCATCGCGGACCCCGACCGGCCGACCGGCTCCTTCCTCTTCCTCGGTCCGACCGGCGTCGGCAAGACCGAGCTGGCGAAGGCGCTCGCGGACTTCCTCTTCGACGACGAGCGGGCGATGGTCCGCATCGACATGTCGGAGTACTCGGAGAAGCACTCCGTCGCCCGGCTGGTCGGCGCCCCGCCCGGCTACGTCGGCTACGAGGAGGGCGGCCAGCTCACCGAGGCCGTGCGCCGGCGCCCGTACAGCGTCGTCCTCCTGGACGAGGTGGAGAAGGCCCATCCCGAGGTCTTCGACATCCTGCTCCAGGTCCTCGACGACGGCCGGCTCACCGACGGTCAGGGCCGTACGGTCGACTTCCGCAACACGATCCTGATCCTCACCTCGAACCTGGGCAGCCAGTTCCTGGTCGAGCCGTTGACCGGCGAGCACGAGAAGCGGGAGCAGGTCCTGGAGGTCGTCCGCGCGAGCTTCAAGCCGGAGTTCCTGAACCGGCTGGACGAGATCGTGGTCTTCTCCGCCCTGGAGCAGGACGAGCTGGCCCGCATCGCGCAGCTCCAGATCGACCGCCTGGCCCGCCGCCTCGCCGACCGCCGCCTCACCCTGGACGTCACGCCCGAGGCGCTGGCCTGGCTCGCGGCGGAGGGCAACGACCCGGCCTACGGCGCCCGCCCGCTGCGCCGGCTGATCCAGACGGCCATCGGTGACCGCCTCGCCAAGGAGATCCTGGCGGGCGAGGTGCGCGACGGGGACACGGTCCGGGTGGACCGCTTCCAGGACGGGCTGATCGTCGGCCGGGACCAGTAGCCGAAGGCCCCGACGCGGACGGGGGCGGCGCCACCGCCCTCGTCCCGCACGGTCGCGTCGACCGAACGGTCACCGCACGGTCGCGTCGACCGAACGGTCACCGCACGGTCGCGTCGACCGCGGGGCCCGCACGTCGGCGGGGTCGAACGCGGCGTGGCGTCGCAGCCCGCCCTCGCACACCCCGCCGCGATCCCGGCCCACGGGCGCGAGCGCTCCGTCTCAGTTCCGCCCATAGGGCGAGATCGTGTCAGCTCGCAGCTGATCGCGCCGTGGGGACTTGCCACGTACCGCCCGGCATGGGAGAGGATGGCGAGCATCCGTACGAAGGGAAAACCCGGTGAGCATCGACCCGTCCTCGATTCCTAATTTCGGGGCCCAGCCCCAGCCGCAGGCCGGAGGACCGGCGGGCCCCGTCGTTCCCGACCAGGACCTGGTGAAGCAGCTCCTCGACCAGATGGAGCTGAAGTACGTCGTCGACGACGAGGGTGACCTCGCGGCGCCGTGGGAGGAATTCCGCACGTACTTCATGTTCCGTGGCGAGGGCGAGCAGCAGGTCTTCTCGGTCCGCACGTTCTACGACCGCCCCCACGCCGCCGACGACCGCGCCAAGGTCCTCGACGCCATCGACGACTGGAACCGCCGCACCCTGTGGCCCAAGGTCTACACCCACCTGCACGAGGAGGAGGACGGCTCCGCCACCCTCCGTCTCATCGGTGAGGCCCAGATGCTGATCGGCACCGGTGTGTCGCTGGAGCACTTCGTGTCCTCCACCGTCAGCTGGGTCCGCGCGTCGATCGAGTTCGACAAGTGGATCATCGAGCAGTTCGGCCTGGAGTCCCCGGAGGACAAGGAGTCCGACGAGGGCGACTCGGAGTAGTCACAGGGCCATGCGCGCGAGCGTCAGCGCGTAGGGCGCGTAGCCGAACGAGAGCCCGGCCAGGCCCGCGATCACCACGATCGCGGCGCCCGGCCGGGCTCTCGTCATCGCGCCCGCGAGCGGCAGCAGCAGCGGGAAGGCCGGCAGCAGGAAGCGCGGCTTCGACTCGAAGAAGCCGGAGCCGCCCGCGGTGATCAGCACCAGTACGGCGGTGTAGACGAGGACCGGCAGCGGCGGGCGCTCGACGATCACGAGCAGCGCGAAGAGCAGCACCCCGGCCGCCGTGATGACCAGGGCCATCGCGAAGCCGAACTGGGTCGGCCCCTTCAGCATGTCCCGGACGAAGAGCAGCGCGCCGCGCCCGAAGTCGAAGCGGGAGGTCCAGCCGTCCTGGACGGCGAAGTAGCCGCCGAGCAGATCGCCGCGCCGGGCGCCGACCCACAGCAGGTACGAGAGCCAGCCGACCGGTGCCAGCGCGGCCCCGGCCCACACCGACGGGGCCACCCGGCCGCGGGCGCGCCACAGCTCCAGGGCCGCGGCGGCGAGAACGGCGGCGGCGATGGCGACCCCGTTGGGCCGGGAGAGCCCGGCGAGCGTGGCGAGCGTGCCCGCCCACAGCCAGCGGCCGGTCAGCAGCGCGTACAGCGCCCAGGCCGCGAAGGCGGTCATGAGGGGTTCGGTGTACGCCATGGACAGCACGATCGAGTGCGGGAGCAGGCCCCACAGCAGCACCGTGACGACGGCGGTGGGCCGGCCGCACAGGCGCTCCGTGACGAGGTAGATCCCCCAGGCCGCCGCTCCGGCGGCGAGCCAGGACAGCAGCAGTCCGGCCGTTCCGCCGGTGACCGGCAGCACCGCGGTGACGGCCCGGACGAGCCCCGGATACAGCGGGAAGAAGGCCAGGTCGGACTGGACCACCCCGTCGGGCCAGAACAGGGTGCGGCCGTAGCCGTTCGCCGCGATCCCGGTGTACCAGAGCGAGTCCCAGGACTTCGCGAGCAGCGCCCGCGGCGACCGCCCGACGTGCCAGGCCCACAGGGCGAGCACCAGTATTCCGGTGAGCCGGGCGGCGGCGAACAGCCCGAGGGCGGGTGCCGCCCGGTGCAGCGAGGCCCGCCAGCGGGGCACCCGCCGGCGGGAAGCGGCGGCGGGTGCCGGGCGGTCGAGGGTCTCGGCGGACAGGGGGCACCTCCGGGCAGCGGAAACCGGTCTATATCCGACAAATCGGTTTACCGGACCGGTGCCACGGCGCGGAGGGGGCGCGCCCGTCAGAAGCGGCGGATCACCCGCAATGTGTCGGTGTAGGTGTCGCCCGGAGCGCCGCCGACGACCGACGCGCCGCCGACGTCCGCCAGGGTCGGCCCGTTGGGCGTCTTGCGGCTGGACACGAAGCGCTTGTGCCCGTTCTGGTCCACCCCCAGGTAGATGCCGATGTGGCCGCCCACGAGGTCCGAGGTCTCGTCGGTGTCCCAGAAGAGCGTGTCACCGATGCGCAGCCCGTCGAGCGGCGGGGCGCCGGTGCCGCCGTCCGCGATCTTCACGCCGGGACCGTGGTGGGCCTGGACGTGCGAGGTCCGGGGCAGCTTCTGCTTGTCCCGGTCCACCTCGTCGTCGAGGACCATCGGGATGCCCATGTGGTAGCCGTAGACCATCCGGACGAAGCCCGAGCAGTCGAGGCTGCCCTTGAACCGGTCCTTGTCCTCCTCCTTCGGGACCTTCGTCACCGGCGTGGTCATCGCGTCGAAGGTCCAGCCGATCCACATGTACTCGTAGAAGTCGGCCCCGACCTCGCGCAGTCCGGTGGTCGCGTCCGGCTTGCTGTACCGGGACGTCCCGAGCACCTGCGCGCCGCCCCGCGCCGGGTCGGTGACGGCGGGGGCGAACGGCAGGAACATCGACGCGTACGCCAGGGCGTCCGGCGAGGTGTCGCCCGCCCAGGCGCGGATCTGCTGCTCCACGGCGGGCGTCCAGGTGCCGGCGAAGGGCTCCGGGAGGACCCGTACCCAGGTGTCGTGGGTGATGACCGGCGGGTCGGCCCAGGACGCCTCCTCGACGACGAAGTCGTAGACCCGGGCCTCCACGCCCTTCGTGGCGCCGGTGGCGGCGTAGGCCCGGACGCCGACGGTGCCGTTGCCCAGGGCGGTGTTCGCGTCGGGGTCGCGCAGGCTGAAGGACCAGGCCGGGAGGTTCGCCTCGGCCACGCCGTGCTTCCAGGCGCGGGCGCGCAGCACGTTGCCGGTCTTCTCGACCTGGACCCACCAGTGGTCGAAGGCCGCGAAGCCGGTGCCGACCGTGACGGCCGGGCCCAGCACGGTCACCGTGTTGTCCAGGGCCTTCTCCAGGGCCAGCTGGACCTCCCCGGCGGGGGTGACGATCAGCCGGGCCCGGTAGTGGGTGTCGAGGCTCGCCAGGGAGAAGGTGAGGGCGAGCGAGAGCGGCGCGCCGGTGGGCACCTGGGTGAAGGAGAAGCGGGCGCGGGCGCGGACGTCGCCGAGCTCGTGGTCGGACAGGGTGGCGTGGCGGCTCGAACCGGTCTCCGAGAGCGTGATGGCGCCCCTGCCGTCCTTCACGAAGTAGTCCGCGACGTTGGCGTCGTCCTTGCTGTTGGGCCACCACGTGCCCCCGTTGGGGGACATGCCCCAGCCCTTGCTGCCGGCGGCCGGCAGGTCCCGGTCGAAGGGGTCCTCGACCCGCCGCTTCTGCTCGGTGAACCAGCGCCTGGGCCCGCGCAGGGTCACGGTCCGCGCCCCCGTGGTGAGGGTCGCGAGGACGCCCTCGTCGTCCGAGACCTCCAGGCCGCCGGTCACCGTACGGGTGGTCAGCGGGCCCGTCGGGTGCGCGGTGAAGTGCCACGGGTCGGTCGGGTCGATGAGCATCGGTGTCCGGGCGAACGCCGGCCGGGGGGCCGCGGGCACGGCCGGCGGCACGGTGACGGTCGGGACGGCTGTCGGCGCGGCGGCCGAGGCGGTCGGCGCCGCCGCCAGCGGCAGCGCCCCGCCGGCCGCCACGCCGGCCAGGGTCGCGAGGGCCGATCTACGGCTCGGACGGAACGTTCCTGCGGACATGTGCGGATCCCCCTGTGGATGCGTGCGTGATGATCGTCGGACCGGGCGAGGGGACCCTATCGCCCGGCCCGTCGCCTGGCGTCGAGGAGACCCTCGCCGCGGTGAAGGAGCTCGCGGCCGACGAGGACGAGCCCTTCTCGGCCGTGGTGACCTTCGGGTGAGCCCGAAGAAGGGCGATCGTGTCAGCGTCCCACCCCTGAGCGGGTGGAACGTGGTCTTCGGGACCACGGAGGCGGTGACGGGGTGGGAGGAACTGTGCCGCGCCGCACTGCCCAGCGCCCACCGATGCCTGGAGGCGTTGCGCACCGACCCGCTGTCGCGTGACAACTGGAACCGTCAGCACCAGCTACGCGGGAGGCTCGCCACCAAGGAGCCACCCAAAGAACACCGAGTAACCCGTAGTTCCCGTGCGGCACGGGCTCCGGCTGAATGGCCGGGCCCCGTGCCTGCGCGTTGATCTGGCTCGCGCTCAGCGAGACAGCCGACCGAGGCGCTCAACCGCCTCTTCCAGAACAACCGTCCGCTTGCAGAAGGCGAAGCGGACCTGGGTGCGGCCGGCCTCCGGGTCGTCGTAGAACACCGAGTTGGGGACGGCGACGACACCGGAGCGCTCCGGCAGCGAGCGGCAGAAGGCGAGGGCGTCCTTCTCGCCGAGGACGGCGACGTCCGTGGTGACGAAGTACGTTCCCTGGGGGCGGTAGACCTCGAAGCCCGCGTCCGTCAGGCCCGCGACGAGGATCTCCCGCTTGGCGGCCAGGTCGTCGCGGAAGCCGGTGAAGTACGCGTCGGGCAGGGCCAGGGCCTCGGCCACCGCGTACTGGAAGGGGCCGGACGAGACGTACGTCAGGAACTGCTTGGCCGCGCGGACGGCCGTCACCAGGGGCGCGGAGCCGGTGACCCAGCCGACCTTCCACCCCGTGAAGGAGAACGTCTTGCCCGCCGAGGAGATCGAGACCGTGCGCTCCCGCATGCCGGGCAGCGAGATGAGCGGCACGTGCTCGCCGTCGAACACGAGGTGCTCGTAGACCTCGTCGGTGACCACGAGCAGGTCCCGCTCCACCGCGAGCTCCGCGATCGCGGTGAGCTCCTCGCGGGTCAGCACCATCCCCGTCGGATTGTGCGGGCTGTTCAGGAGCAGCAGCCGGGTGCGGTCGGTGACCGCGTCACGCAGGGCGTCCAGGTCCGGTCGGAAGTCCGGGGCGCGGAGCGTCACCGGGACGCGCCGTCCGCCCGCCATCGCGACGCAGGCCGCGTACGAGTCGTAGTACGGCTCGAAGGCGATCACCTCGTCGCCGGGTTCCACCAGGGCGAGCAGGGTCGCGGCGAGCGCCTCCGTCGCGCCCGCCGTGACGAGGACCTCGGTGTCCGGGTCGAAGGACAGGCCGTAGAAGCGCCGCTGGTGCTCGGCGACCGCGGTGCGCAGCTCGGGGACGCCGGGGCCGGGCGGGTACTGGTTGCCACGGCCCTCGCGCAGCGCCCGCACGGCGGCCTCGCGGATCTCGTCGGGGCCGTCGGTGTCGGGAAAGCCCTGGCCCAGGTTGATCGAACCGGTCCGGGCGGCGAGCGCGGACATCTCGGCGAAGATCGTCGTACCGAACTCCGCGAGCCGGCGGTTGAGCAGCGGTCGTGTCATGACCGCCATCCTGGGCCGAAGCTCTGGACTTGCTCAAGTGCGCTTCGGGCCCGGTCGCGCCGGGAATCCCCACGCAGAGAGCCCGTGCAGGGCTCCTTCACCGAGGTGTGAAGCACTGACGGGGGACGACATGGAACTCTTCGTGATCTTCGGACTCATCTTCCTGGTGGGCGTGGGCTTCTCGGCGGCCGTCGGCGGGGGCTCCCGCAACCGGCGCCGGCGCCGGCGCGGCGGCTGGTCGAGCGGCTCCTCGTCGTCCTCGGGCGGCGGCTGCGGCGGGAGCTCGTCGTGCGGCAGCTCGTGCGGCTCGTCGTGCGGGGGCGGCTGCGGCGGCAGCTGAGGGGCGCCGGGAGCCGGGGCGGGCAACGGCCCTCGTACGCACTTCCGTTGGGCATTTGTGGGAACCATGCGATCGATGGGGACTGAACAGTTGAACCGTGGGGCCCCCGAGGGGATGGAAACCACGTCAAGTTGGGTAAAAACGCTGTGAGCTACCCGCGGTTCATGATTCCCTCGCTGTCGAGAACATCCAGCCCTCGGACCGTGTGTGGACCCGAGCCGGCGATCCCCACTCCCGGTCGAAACCCTTCACCGGGACGCCCCCGGCCCACCCGTCAAACCGTGTTTGCGGAGCCGATCCATGCTCACGACCCTGAAGACCTCATACACCGATACGCGCGCGGCCGACCTGGCCTGGGCGCTGGGGCGCGACCCGCTGCCCGCGCTCGCCGTGCTCGATCTCGAACTCGCCGGGGCCAAGCTGCAGTTGCGGCTGCTCGGCGCCTCTCACCAGGTGCTCCTGGAGGAGGAGGACCGCAACTGCTCGGAGACCGTGGCCTGCATGCCCGGCAGCAGCACCCCGCTGCCGCTGGGCGTGTCCAAGCGGGTGGGTGAGTGGGAGTACGAGTTCGCCGCCCGCGTCGAGACCCTGACCCAGGGCTCGTTCGCGGGGCGCGCACAGGAGTTGCTCGCACTCGTCGCCGACCATCCGCACGGCCTCGCGGGGACCTTCCCCGGCTCGCCGCACGCCTTCACGGCGATGCTGGCGCAGCGCCACGAGGGCCAGGTGCGCTGGCGCACCTGGCACGCCTACCCACAGGAGGGGCAGTTGGTGGTGACGAGAACCCGGATCGGCGCCCGGATGCCCGCAGCGCTCTGACCGCCGTACACATGCCTCGGATGCACTCGTGTGGGTGACAGGCCGCGCAGGGGCTGTGACGTAGCGTTACGGGCATGATCGACCCGCCCGTGACCCTGACCCTGCCGCCCAAGAGGGTGGCGCGGCTGCCCGAGCGGCCGGGTGCGGTGCGGTGTCCGGTGCTCGTGGTGGTGTTCGTCTGTGCCGCCTGCGGTCTGGTGTACGAGCTCGAACTGGTCGCGCTCGCCTCCTACTTGATCGGCGACTCGGTCACCCAGGCGTCCGTCGTGCTGTCCGTCATGGTCTTCGCGATGGGCGTCGGCTCGCTGCTCGCCAAGCGGCTGCGCTGCCGTGCGGCGGTCGGCTTCGGCCTGGTCGAGGGCGGTCTGGCGCTGATCGGCGGCTGCTCGGCGTTGGTGCTGTACGCCGCCTTCGCCTGGCTGGGGGAGTCCCAGTACGTCCTCGTGGCGTTCTCCCTCGCCATCGGAGTGCTCATCGGCGCGGAGATCCCGCTCCTGATGTCGCTCATCCAGCGGGCGGAGTCGGCGCGCGGCCTCGCGCACCGGCGGGAGCCGCACGACCCGGCCGGCACGGTCGCCGACCTGTTCGCCGCGGACTACGTCGGCGCGCTCGTCGGCGGGCTCGCCTTTCCGTTCCTCCTGCTGCCCTGGCTCGGTCAGCTCACCGGCGCGCTGGTCACCGGCGCGGTCAACGCGGTGGCCGGCGGCGGGCTGGTCCTGTGGCTGTTCCGGCATGACCTGACGCCCCGGTCGCGGGTGCTGCTCGTGGGCACCAACCTCTTCGTGCTCGCCGTCCTCGCCACCGCGACGGTCCTCGTCGACGACTTCGAGCAGGCCGCGCGCCGGGCGGTGTACGGCGACAGCATCCGGGTCGCCGTCCACACCGGCTTGCAGGAGGTCGTCGTCACGGGCGAGCGCGGCGGGCCGCCCGACCTCTTCCTGGACGGCCGGCTGCGCGTCGGCGGCCGGGACGAGTACCGGTACCACGAGGCCCTGGTGCACCCCGCGATGAACGGGCCCCACGCGCGCGTGCTGATCCTCGGCGGCGGCGACGGCCTCGCCGCCCGCGAGGTGCTGCGCTATCCCGACGTCCGCGCGGTCACCGTCGTCGAGCTCGACCCCGGAGTGGTCCGGCTCGCCGGCACGGACCCCGACCTGGCCGCGCTCAACGCCCAGGCCTTCCGCGACCCCCGCGTCACCGTCGCCTACGGGGACGCCTTCACCTGGCTGCGCACCTCCCGCTCCGTGCAGGAACGGTACGACGTGGTGATCTCCGACCTTCCGGACCCGGGCATCACCCCCAGCGCCAAGCTCTACTCGGAGGAGTTCTACGGGCTGGCGGCCGGCGCCCTGTCCTCCGAGGGGCGGCTCGTGGTCCACGCCGGCTCGGCGGCCGCCCACCCCCGTACGTACTGGACGGTCGACGCGACGCTGCGCGCGGCGGGCTTCACCACCCGCCCCTACGGCTCCCCGTCGGGCTCCTCCCGGGGCGAGGCCCGCGAGGGAGCCCCGGGGCTCACGGCCGGCCCCGACCGGTCCACCCGCTCCTGGGGCACCGCGGAGTGGGGCTTCCTCCTGGCGGCCCCCGGCCCGCAGCTCCCGGCCCTGTCCCTCCCCGCCGACGCCCCGCACCTGCGTTCCCTCACATCCGACTCCCTCGTGGCCGCGGAGGCCCACATCGAGGCCACTCGCACGGGCCTGCCCCCGTCCACGCTGGTCCACCCCCGCTACTGAACGCCTCCGCTACTGGACGAACGACGAGCGCAGGCCCCGGACCCCGGCACCACCCACGGGTCGGACGATGCCCTCGGTGCCGACGCCGCCGGTGTCCGAACAGGCGACGGGCGGCCCCCGTCTGAGTAGGCTCGGCTTCCATGGAGCATGAGGTGTTCGTCCCGGTCCCGGCCGAGGTCCTGCGCGCCACGCTGACGGACCCCGCCCGGGCGGCGCGCTGCGTCCCCGGGTTCCAGCAGGACGCCGACGGCGAGGACGGCCCGCTCGCTGGCCGGTTGAAGGTCCGCGTCGGCGGCAACACCATCACCTACCGGGGCGCGCTGCGGATCACCGAGCGGGCCGGCCGTTTCGCCGTCGACGGCGAGGGCACCGAGGTCCGCGGCAGGGGCACGGCGACGCTCGCGCTCATGGTCGCGCTCACCCCCGTGGCCGAGGGCACCACGATCGGCTTCACCGGGCACGTGACAGCGGCCGGCCGGCTCGCCGACGCGGACGCCGACGCCCGGACGACGGCCGGGGCCCGGTTGCTCGACCGGTTCGCGGAAGCCCTGGCCGCCGTCGCGGACGTGGAGGCCGAGATCGCGGCGGAGGAGGCGGACGCCGACCTCGACGCGGTGGACCTGGACGGCGTCGACGACGGCGTGGAGGAGCCCGGCGCCTCGGTCTTCGACGCCCCGGTGCCGCCCCCGTCCCTGGATCCGCTCGCGGACGAGGAGTTCGCCGACCAGACCGGCACCGGCACCGGCCGCCCCGCCGAAGCCGCGCACGCCCGCCGGACCATGATCGGCCGGAGCGCCGAGGAGGTCGACCACGCCCCTCCGCGCGGGCGTTACGCCCCGGTCCCGGCCGTCGAGACCTCCAGTGCCGGCGCGACCCTGCGCTGGATCGCCCCCGCCGCCGCGCTCGCGCTGGCCTCCGCGGTCGTCGTCAGCCGCGCGCTGCGCCGCCGCCGCTGAGACCTGCGGGCCGGGCGACAGGACACCCCCTAATCTCGGGGACGTGACCAATCTGACGCGACTGACGGCCGGCGACGCCGAGTTGACCATCGATCCGGAGCACGGCTGCCGGATCGACAGCCTTCGAATCGGAGGCACCGAACTGCTGCTCCAGGGAGCCCGCTACGGCTGCTTCGTGATGGCGCCGTGGGCGGGCCGGACCGGGAACGGGCGCTTCCGCAACGGCGGCACCGTCCACCAGCTCCCCGTCAGCGAGCACGCGGCGCCGCACGCGATGCACGGCACCGCCCGTGACGTGCCGTGGAAGACGGCGTACGCGACCGGGACGACGGCGGCGTTCACCACGGAGCTGGCCGCCCCCTGGCCGTACGCGGGCACGGTCACCCAGACCGTCGAGCTGACCGAGGACTCCCTCACGCTGCAGCTCGGCGTCGAGACGGCCGGGGACTCCTTCCCGGCGCAGGCCGGCTGGCATCCCTGGTTCCACCGCACCCTCGGCGGCGACTCGCGCGAGGTGGAGGTCGGCTTCCACCCCGGCTGGCAGGAGCAGCGGGGTGCGGACCACCTGCCCACCGGCCGCCGGATCGACCCGGAGCCCCGCCCCTGGGACGACTGCTTCGGCATGCCGGACGGCGTGGACGTGACCCTCACCTGGCCGGACCGGATGGAGCTGCGGATCACCAGCAGGGCCGAGTGGGTCGTGATCTACGACGAGCCCGCCGACGCGGTCTGCGTCGAGCCGCAGTCCGGCCCGCCGAACGGTCTCAACACCCACCCGCGCCTGGTCACCCCGATCGACCCGCTGGAGGTCGCGACCACCTGGCGCTGGCGCAGCCTGTGACCGGGCGGCTTTAAGCTCGTGAGCATGACTGACGTACGCGCTGAGCTGCTCCAGCAGATCAAGGACAAGGCCGTGGTGCACGGCAAGGTGACCCTCTCGTCGGGTCTTGAGGCCGACTACTACGTCGATCTGCGCCGGATCACGCTCGACGGCGCGGCCGCGCCGCTCGTCGGCCAGGTCATGCTCGAACTGACCAAGGACCTGGACTTCGACGCGGTGGGCGGTCTGACCCTGGGCGCCGACCCGGTCGCGACCTCGATGCTGCACGCCTCCGCCGGGCGCGGTGAGCGCCTGGACGCCTTCGTCGTCCGCAAGGCCGCCAAGGCGCACGGCATGCAGCGCCAGGTCGAGGGCCCGGACATCAAGGGCCGTCGGGTCCTGATCGTGGAGGACACCTCGACGACCGGCGGCTCGCCGCTGACCGCGGTCGAGGCGGCGCGCGCGGCGGGCGCCGAGGTCGTGGCCGTCGCGACGATCGTCGACCGGGCCACCGGCGCCGGCGAGAAGATCAGCACGACCGCCGGGGTTCCTTACCTCTACGCGTACGCGCTCGACGAGCTCGGTCTGGCGTAACCGGAAGCGTCGCTTCGAAGTCGTGACCTAGGTCCCGGGACCTGCCCAAAACGGTCCTGACCTGCTGTTTTCCCGAAGGGCGGGGTGTTTCACGTGAAACACCCCGCCCTTCGTCGTGCCGGGCCTGTGGGAGCCCGCACAAGAGTCTGGAAGGATGGGGGCGACGATGACGTCGCCCCCAGGTCAGGGACAGCAACGCACACACCCGCACATCACAAGGAGCGGACGAATGCCCATCGCAACCCCCGAGGTCTACAACGAGATGCTCGACCGGGCGAAGGCAGGCAAGTTCGCCTACCCGGCCATCAACGTCACCTCGTCCCAGACCCTCCACGCCGCCCTGCGCGGCTTCGCGGAGGCCGAGAGCGACGGCATCATCCAGATCTCGACCGGTGGCGCCGAGTTCCTGGGCGGCCAGTACAGCAAGGACATGGTCACGGGCGCCGTCGCCCTGGCCGAGTTCGCGCACATCGTCGCGGCGAAGTACGACATCACCGTCGCGCTGCACACCGACCACTGCCCGAAGGACAAGCTGGACGGCTACGTCCGCCCGCTGCTCGACATCTCCGCCGAGCGCGTGGCCCGTGGTGAGAACCCGCTCTTCCAGTCGCACATGTGGGACGGCTCCGCCGAGACCCTCGCCGACAACCTGGCCATCGGCCAGGAGCTGCTCGCCAAGGCCGCCGCCGCCAAGATCATCCTCGAGGTCGAGATCACCCCGACCGGCGGCGAGGAGGACGGCGTCAGCCACGAGATCAACGACGAGCTGTACACCTCCGTCGACGACGCCATCCGCACCGCCGAGGCCCTGGGCCTGGGCGAGAAGGGGCGCTACCTGCTGGCCGCCTCCTTCGGCAACGTCCACGGCGTCTACAAGCCGGGCAACGTCGTGCTGCGCCCCGAGCTGCTCAAGGACCTCCAGGCGGGCGTCTCCGAGAAGTTCGGCAAGGCGTCCCCGTTCGACTTCGTCTTCCACGGCGGCTCCGGCTCGACCGCCGAGGAGATCGCCACCGCCATCGAGAACGGCGTGGTGAAGATGAACCTCGACACCGACACCCAGTACGCCTTCACGCGTCCGGTCGTGGACCACATGTTCCGCAACTACGACGGTGTCCTGAAGGTCGACGGCGAGGTCGGCAAGAAGTCGACCTACGACCCGCGCACCTGGGGCAAGCTCGCCGAGGCGGGCATGGCCCAGCGCGTCGGCGAGGCCTGTGCCGCGCTGCGCTCGGCCGGCCAGAAGCTGAAGTAAGCGCTGTTGTGCGACGGGCCCGGCGCCACGAGAGTGGTGCCGGGCCCGTCGTCGTACCCGAAGGGGTGGGGGATGTTCGACTTCGACCGTGAGATCGACCGGCACGGCACCTGGTCGGTCCAGTGGGACGGGATGGGCGACCGCTTCGGCGTCCCCGATCTGCTGCCGTTCACCGTCTCCGACATGGACTTCGCCTCCCCGCCGGCCGTTCTCGACGCGCTGCGCGAGCGCGTCGACCACGGAGTGTTCGGCTACACGGACTGGCGGCTCGGCGAGTTCCGGGAGGCCGTACGGGACTGGTACGCGAGCCGGTACGGCACGGCCGTCGACCCCGAGACGATGGTCTACGCCCCGTCGGTGCTCAGCCAGCTCTCCCAGCTGCTCCAGATGTGGACCGTGCCCGGCGACGGCGTCGTCGTCCACACGCCGACCTACGACGGCTTCCGCAAGGTGGTCACCGGCCTCGGCCGCGAGCTGCGCGGCGTCCCCGTCGGCGACCTCGACGCCCTGGAACGCGAGCTGGCCCGGCCCGACAGCCGCATGCTGCTGCTCTGCTCGCCGCACAACCCGACCGGCCGGGTATGGCGCGCGGACGAGCTGAAGGAGTTCGCCCGGCTCGCCGAACGGCACGGCGCGGCCGTGGTCAGCGACGAGATCCACGCCGACCTGACCGCCGCGGGCCACCGTCACGTCCCCTGGGCGGCGATCGCCGAACCCGGGCGCGGACGGCGCTGGGCCCTGATCACCTCCGGCACCAAGGCCTTCAACTTCCCCGCGCTCTCCGGCTCGTACGGCTTCCTCGGCGACCCCGACGAGCGGGTCGCGTTCGTCCGCCGCATGGAGACCGGCGAGGGTCTGGCCTCCCCGGCGGTGCTCTCCCTCACCGCCCACATCGCCGCCTACCGGCACGGCGCGCCCTGGCTGGACGCGCTGCGCGGCTACGTCGCCGGCACGATGGCCCTCGTCCAGGAGCGGCTCGCGGCCGGCCTTCCGGACGTCGACTGGTCCCCGCCGCAGGCCGGCTATCTCGCCTGGATCGACCTGCGGCCGCTGGGCATCGAGGAGTCGGCCCTCCAGGAGGAGCTGGTGACGGCCGAGCGGGTCGCGATCATGCCCGGCGGGACCTACGGCACCCCCGGCTTCGTCCGCCTCAACGTCGGCTGTCCCCGGGCCAAGGCCGAGCGGGGCGTCGACGCGCTGGTGCGGGCGGCTGCGCGGCTGACGCCCCGACGGATACCGGGAGGCGGAGCGTCCGAGGCGTGATCTAGGCTGCGTCCACCGCGCTTCGATCTGTGAAGCGCGAGGGATCATGTGGGGGGTCACATCATCGTGCGCAAGCGCACTCTCTCGGCCGCGACGGCGCTCGCGGTCCTCTTCAGCTCCGCGGCCCTGGTCGCGGGCACGGCGGGCACCGCGTCCGCCGACACCGGCAAGGTGCTGCCGGTGGCGTCCACCGGCGACATCGTGGTGGACGGCGTCCACCAGAAGGTCTTCATCAGCGACCCGACCGGCGGCACGTTGGTCGTCACCGACTACGCGGGCACGGTCCTGACCACCGTCCCCGGCCTGCCGGGCGTCCGGGGTCTGGAGATCTCGGCCGACTCGTCGCGCGTCTACGCCGCCGTGGCGGGCCACGGCACGATCGTCTCCGTGAACACGCAGACGCCGTCCGAGTTCACCGCCTACGACCTCGGCGAGGCGGAGAAGCCGGCCGACCTGGCCATCGCCGGCGGCAAGATCTGGTTCGGCTACGGCACGGCGGGCAACGGCCACGTGGGCTCGCTGGACCTCTCCGGCGCGGAGCCGGTCGTGGCCCTGGCCCAGGAGTCCGGCACCCTCGGTTTCTACAACCCGCCGCTGCTCGGCTCGGACCCGGCGGCGCCCAACCTGCTGGTCGCGGGCGAGCAGGGCATCAGCCCGGCGCACTTCGTGCTCTACGACGTGTCCACGGGCACGGCGACCCAGAAGGCGGTCCACGCCGAGTCGGACATGTCCAACCTGCGTGAGCTCGACATCACGCCGGACGGCAAGCAGGTCATCACCGCGAGCGGTTCCCCGTACTACCACCCGGCGTTCTCGACGGACGACCTCAAGGAGGTCATGCGCTACCCGTCCGGTGACTTCGGCAGCGCCGTGGACATCGCCCCCGACGGCACGGTCGCCGCGGGCACGAACTCCTGGTACGGCCCCGACCTGCACGTCTACCGCCCGGGCGACACCCATGTGGTCCGCCAGTACGACTTCCCGAACACGGGTGGCACGACCGGCGGGGACACCCTCTCGGACAGCGCCCTGGCCTGGGCGCCGGACAAGAGCAAGCTGTTCGCCGTCTCCGAGAACTACCCGGGCGTGCGCACGCTGCGCGTCTACGACGGTCCGACGCTCTCCGCGCCGGTGATCACCGTCAAGGCGCCCGCCACCGCCACCCGCGCCAAGGCGCTCACCGTGACCGGCACCGTCGCGGCGTCGGTCGCGCTGCCCGCAGGGGCGGCGGTCTCCGTGACGCGCTTCGACCTGGAGTCGCCGCAGGGCAAGGCGCTCGCCCCGGTGACCCTCGGGGCGAACGGGGCGTTCTCGTTCACCGACGTCCCGCCGGCCGGCGGCAACGTCACGTACAAGGTCGCGTACGCGGGCGACGCCGAGCACTCGGCCGCCGCCGGCACCGCGCTCGTCAAGGTGTCCCGGAACCGGACCGTGCTGACGCTCGACCGCAACGGCACCCTGGTCAACTACGGCACCACGCTCACCTACACGGCCACGCTCGGCCCGACGTACACGAACCGCGTCGTGGAGATCTGGGCGGACCCGTGGGGCCCGGAGCCCAAGCGGCTGCTCAAGCGCGGCACGGTCAACTCGGCCGGCAAGCTGTCCGCGTCGATGTGGATGAACCGCGACACGACCGTCACCGCGGTCTTCGCGGGCGACTCCCGGAGCGATGTCGCCGGCGCCAAGGCGGGCGTGTACACCAAGGCCGGCGTCTCGACCTCGCTGTCGCGGCACTACAAGTGGACCAGCATCGGCGGCACCTGGTACCAGACGTACCACCAGACCGCCGACCCGCTGATCACGACCTGGCACAACGCCTACCCGGGCCGGGCCACGCGGCTCGACTTCCAGGTCTGGTACGCGGGCGCCTGGCGCTCCGGCGCGAGCGACTTCTTCACGCTCGACCGGTACGGCAAGTCGTACGTCTCGATCGACGGCGACGGCGCGGCCGGCTACCGCTTCCGGATCCGCTCGGCGTACATCGACGGCGCCTCCGGCGACAACGTGAACGCCACCGCCTACGGGCCGTGGAAGTACTTCAACTTCACGCGCTGAGCGCCGTGGGCACCGTGCGTGCCCCCTGACCGAGGGCCCCGTCCGCCGTTCCGGTGGGCGGGGCCCCCGCGTTCGCGGGACGATGCAGGCATGGACATCCGGCTCGCCTCGGGTACGGGGCGGTGGATCGTGTTCACCACCGTCCTCGCCTCGGGAATGGCGCTGCTCGACTCCACGGTGGTGAACATCGCGCTGCCCCACATCGGCGAGGACCTGGGCGCCGACCTGGCCGCCCTGCAGTGGACCGTCAACGCCTACATGCTCACCCTGGCGGGCCTGATCCTGCTCGGCGGGTCGCTGGGCGACCGCTACGGGCGGCGGCGGGTGTTCGTGACGGGGGTGGTGTGGTTCGCGGCCGCCTCGCTGCTGTGCGGGCTCGCCCCGAACGCCGGCGTGCTGATCGCCGCCAGGGCCTTCCAGGGCGTCGGCGGGGCGCTGCTCACGCCCGGCTCGCTGGCGCTGATCCAGGCGAGCTTCCACGAGGACGACCGGGCCAGGGCGGTCGGCCTGTGGTCCGGTTTCGGCGGGGTGGGGGCGGCGATCGGGCCGTTCGTCGGCGGCTGGCTGGTGGACGGTCCCGGCTGGCGCTGGGTGTTCCTGCTGAACGTGCCGCTGGCCCTGATCTGCGTGCCCGTGGCGCTGCGGCACGTGCCCGAGTCGCGCGACCAGGCCGCGCACGGGCGCTTCGACGTGCTCGGCGCGGTCCTGGGCGCCGCCGGGCTCGCCCTGGTGACGTACGCGCTGATCGACGAGGCGTGGTGGGCGGGAGCGGCCGGGCTGGTGCTGGGCGTGTGGTTCGTCCTGGTGGAACGGCGGCGCGGCGAGGACGCGATGGTGCCGCTCTCGATCTTCCGCTCGCGGACCTTCACCGCGGTGAACCTGGTGACGCTGTGCGTGTACGCGGGGTTCAGCGGCTTCTTCTTCCTGGCCGCGCTGCAGCTCCAGGTGGTGTCCGGCTACTCGGCGCTCGCCGCCGGCACCGCCCTGCTGCCGACGACCGTCCTGATGCTGCTGCTCTCCGCGAAGTCCGGCGAGCTCGGCGAGAAGATCGGCCCGCGGCTGCCGCTCACCGTGGGGCCGCTGCTGTGCGCGGCGGGGATGCTGCTGATGCTGCGCGTGGGGGAGGACGCCGACTACCTGACGGACGTGCTGCCCGCGATGCTCGTCCTCGGACTGGGCATGACGACCCTGGTGGCCCCTCTCACGGCGACCGTGCTCGCCTCCGTGGACGTGTCCCGGGCGGGCCTGGCCAGCGGCATCAACAACGCGGCGGCCCGCGCGGCCGGCCTGGTGGCGGTGGCCGCTCTGCCGCTGCTCGCGGGCATGGGCCCGGAGGTCTACCGCTCGGCGGCCGAGTTCGACGCCACGTTCCAGCGGGCGATGCCGATCCTCGCAGGCGTTCTCGTGGCCGGCGGGATCCTGGCCTGGGCCACCCTGCGCGCCCCGGCGCAGGCGGACTGCCACCCCGGCTGCAAGGTGCACTGCGGGGTGACGGCCCCGCCCCTGGACCCCGGCGAGCCGGGGGAGGACGCCGCCGCCCCGCCACGGGAGAGCTGAGGCAGACTGGGCCCCATGGCACTCCACGAGAACCTGCTGGGGGGACCGCCCCCCACCCACCTGCCCGACGACCCGGAGCCGCGTGAGCTCCTGGCGTCCGGCGCCGCGCCGGCCGACGTCGCGGCGAAGTACCCGACCTCCTCGCTCGCCTGGGCCCAGCTCGCGGACGACGCGTACGAGGGCGGCCGCGTGATCGAGTCGTACGCCTACGCCCGTACCGGCTACCACCGGGGCCTCGACGCCCTGCGCCGCAACGGTTGGAAGGGCCACGGGCCGGTGCCGTGGGAGCACGAGCCGAACCGCGGCTTCCTGCGGGCGCTGCACGCGCTGGCGCGCGCGGCGGGCGAGATCGGTGAGAAGGACGAGTACGAGCGCTGCTCGACCTTCCTGCGGGACTCGTCGGGGACGGCCGCGGACACGCTGGGCTGACCTGCGCTGACGCTCCGGATCGTGCCCACCTCCCGGGTGGGGACGATCCGGACACGTCCTCCCGTGCCGTTCGAGCGCGTTCGAAAGGGTCGGTACGATCCTCCGGACCGCATGCAGGGGGGAACTGTCTTGGGGAAGCGTGCCGCGACGGCCAGTCGCCGACGAAGCAGGAGAAAACGGTCCTCGAAGGGGCGGCTGCTCCTTCCCGTGCTCGCCCTGGTGCTGGTCTCGCTCGGCTGCGGGGCCGCGCTGGCGCACTTCCGGGGGCAGGACGACGGGCGGAACACCGCCGCCGTCCCGCCGACGCCGACCGCCACCGCGGAGTCCCCGGCCCCGGCGCCGCCGAAGCCGAAACCCACGCCGCCCCCGAAGCCCACGCCCAAGCCGAAACCGAAGCCCACGGCGAAGAGGACGACGGTGCCGCAGGTCGGCGCCGGGAGCTTCACCACCGCCCAGGCGGCGGGCGAGGCCGTCGGCAGCGGCGGCTCGCTGCGCCGCTACCGCGTGCAGGTCGAGGACGGCGTCGACATCTCCGCCCGCGAGGCCGCCGAGGAGATCCAGCAGATCCTCGCCCATCCCCGGGGCTGGGCCGCGCACGGCCGGGGCCGCTTCCAGTTGGTCACGGAGGACGCCGACTTCGTCATCCGGATCGCGACCCCGGACACCGCCGACAAGCTCTGCGCCGCCAACGGCATGAACACCCACGGCGAGCTGAACTGCGAGACCACCTCCGGCGTCGTGGTCAACCTCAAGCGGTGGATGCTCGGCTCCCCGACCTTCGCCGGCCCGGCCCACGAATACCGGCATCTGATCATCAACCACGAGGTCGGGCACGAGATCGGCATCCGGCAGCACATGGGCTGCCCGGGGCCGGGCAGGCTCGCACCGGTCATGATGCAGCAGATCAAGGGCTTGAACGGCTGCCGTTCGAACGCTTATCCGTATGACGAAGACGGGATCTACATCACGGGTCCGATCGTGTCATGATGCGCTTGGGAGGCCGCGCGACGAAGCCCGCCTCCCGAGGGGACCGGGGCTCCCGTGCCGGAAGGGCCGAGAGGAGCGGACCGCTACCTGGAAGTTCGTACCAGGAGACAGAAATGTCAGCCTTCCAAGGTTCTCCCGATGCCTCCGGAGCCGGTGCGGTCGCCGAAGACGCGCCGAACCTCGACTTCGCGGGCACCACGCCGTACGAGGACTACGTCCAGGCGGACGTACTCACCCACCTCCAGCACCTCCGCTCGGACGACCCCGGCGAGATGGTCTTCCTGGTCACCACCCAGGTCATGGAGCTGTGGTTCACGGTGATCGTCCACGAGTGGGAGACCGCCGGCCGTGCGCTGCGCGGCGACGACCTCCCCACCGCCATGGACGCCCTCAAGCGCTCCGTCCGCGAGCTGGAGGCCCTCAACCACTCCTGGCGCCCGCTCGCCCAGCTCACCCCCGCCCAGTTCAACTCCTACCGAGGCGCCCTCGGCGAGGGCTCCGGCTTCCAGTCGGCGATGTACCGGCGCATGGAGTTCCTGCTCGGCGAGAAGTCGGCGTCGATGCTGGTGCCGCACCGCGGCGCGCCCCGCGTCCACGCCGAACTGGAGAAGGCCCTCCAGGAGCCCAGCCTCTACGACGAGACGCTGCGGCTGCTCGCCCGGCGCGGCCTGCCCGTCCCCGCCGAGGTCCTCGACCGCGACCGGGCGCTGCGCTACGAGCCCTCCGCCGAGGTCGAGCGGATCTGGGCCGGGATCTACGCCGACCCCGACGCCAACGCCGAACTCGTACGCCTCGGCGAGGCGCTGAGCGACGTCGCCGAACTGGTCTGGCGCTGGCGCAACGACCACCTGGTGGCCACCCGGCGCGCCATGGGCGCCAAGACCGGCACCGGCGGCTCGGCGGGCGTGGCCTGGCTGGAGAAGCGGGCGCAGAAGAACGTGTTCCCCGAGCTGTGGACGGCCCGCAGCCATGTCTGAGACCTTCGAGGAGCGCGCCCAGGCGCTCGACACCGCCGACGAGCTGGGCAAGCACCGTGAGAAGTTCGCCCTCGACGCCACCGTCTACCTCGACGGCAACTCGCTGGGCGCGCTGCCCGCGCACGTCCCCGCGCGCATGGCCGACGTCATCGCCCGCGAGTGGGGCGAGCTGCGCATCCGTTCCTGGGACGAGTCCGGCTGGTGGACCGCGCCCGAGCGGATCGGCGACCGGATCGCCCCGCTCGTCGGGGCGGCCGAGGGCCAGATCGTGGTCGGCGACTCGACCAGCGTGAACGTCTTCAAGGCGGTCGTCGCGGGCGCCCGGCTCGCCGGTGAGGGCCGGGACGAGATCCTGGTCGACGCGACGACCTTTCCCACGGACGGGTACATCGCCGAGGCCGCGGCGCGCCTGACCGGTCACCGGATCGTGCCGCTCGACCCCGCGGAGATACCCGGCGCGGTCGGCGACCGCACCGCCCTCGCCCTGGTCAACCACGTCGACTACCGCACCGGCCGGCTCCAGGACCTGCCCGGCGTCACCGCCGCGCTCCACGCGGCGGGCGCGCTCGCCGTCTGGGACCTGTGCCACAGCGCCGGCGCGCTGCCGGTCGGCCTGGACCGGCACGGCGTCGACCTGGCGATCGGCTGCACCTACAAGTACCTCAACGGTGGCCCCGGCGCGCCCGCGTACCTGTACGTCGCCGAGCGGCACCAGGGGCGCTTCGACTCGCCGCTGCCTGGCTGGAACTCGCACGCCGACCCCTTCGGGATGACCCCGGGCTACCGGGCCGCCGAAGGCGCGCTGCGCGGCCGGGTCGGCACCCCCGACATCCTGTCGATGTCCGCCCTGGAGGCGGCGCTCGACGTGTGGGACGGGGTGCGGATCGAGGACGTACGGGCCAAGTCCCTCGCCCTCACGGACTTCTTCCTGGAGTGCGTGCGGGCCTACGCCCCCGAGGGCCGGGTCGTCTCCGTGACCCCCGAGGCGCACGCGGAACGCGGCAGCCAGGTCGCACTGCGCTGCGCCGAGGCGCCCGCCGTCATGGCGGAGCTGATCCGCCGCGGCGTGGTGGGCGACCTGCGGCGTCCGGACGTCCTGCGGTTCGGCTTCACGCCTCTGTACGTCGGCTTCGCGGACGCGGAGCGGGCGGCGCGGGTGCTCGCGGAGGTCCTGCGGGACATCCCCGCGGCCACGGCGTAGCCCGGCCCCGCGACACGGCCGCCGGTACGGCCGCCGTGCATGCCTCCGGCATAGGTCAGATCATCGCCTGATCGCCTGATCTGTGGGGGCCGTACTCCTGATACGGTCCCCGCAGGTCAGGCCAATCGGCCCTGTCTGAGGAGAGGTTGGAAGCAGCATGCCGGACCCCGCCGCGCGCGATGCCGCCGAAGAAGCATCGGCCTTCTCGCACCCGGCCGTCGCCCCGGACGCCTCCGCCGCGTACGGCGCGCACCCCGACCAGGTGGTGGACTTCTACGCCCCGCGCGACGGCCGGCAGAGCGCACCGCTGGTCGTCGCCCTGCACGGCGGTGCCTGGCGGGCCCCGTACGACCGGCAGCACCTGACTCCTTTCGTGGACTTCCTGGCCCGGCGCGGTTTCGCCGTGGCGAACGTCGAGTACCGGCGCGGCAGCGACATCCCGCGGCAGGGCGGTGCGGCTCCGGTGGCCGGCCGCTGGCCGGAGACCTTCGACGACGTGGCGGCGGCGCTGGACGCCGTGCACGACCTGGCGGCGGAGCACCTGCCGCAGGCCGACCCGCGCCGGACGGTCCTGACCGGCCACTCCGCGGGCGGCCACCTGGCCCTGTGGGCCGCCGCCCGTCACGTCCTGCCCGCCGGCTCCCCCTGGCGCCTCCCCGCGGCCCCGGCCCTGCGCGGGGTCGTGTCCCTCGCCCCGATCGCGCACTTCGAGCGGGCGGCGGAACTGGCGGTGTGCGGCGGCGCCGTGACCGAACTCCTCGGCGGGACGACGGACTTCGACGCCCGCGCGGCCCATGCCGACCCGGCCCTGCTGCTCCCGACGGGCATCGCCACCACCGTCGTCCAGGGCCGCACCGACATCGTCGTCCCGCCGGCGGTCGCCGACGCCTACGTCGACGCGGCGGCCAAGGCGGGCGAGACGGTCGGCTTCACGCTGCTGGAGGACGTGGGCCACTTCCCCCTGATCGACCCGGCGGCGGACGCGTGCGCGGTGGTGGCGGAGGAGATCGCCCAGCTGGCGTGGTGACGGAGAGCGGGCGTCGGTGGCCCGCGTAGTCCTCAAGACGGACGCCGCAGGATCCGCACTCAGCCGGACGCCGCGCCACCGCCCCGCCCGTACGGTGGTCGGGTGACTTCGACCCGGACCACCGACACGAGCCGCAGCCCCGAGCTCCGCCTGACCCTGAAGGCGCTCGGCGGTCTGCGCGCCGACCTCCTCGGCGACGCCTTCGCCTACCGGCCGCTGCCACGGCTGGACCTGTCGCGCGGGCGGCTCAGGTTCCTGCCCGAGCGGATACGCGACGAACTGGGCGTGCTGCCGCACCTCCTCGTCGGCCTCAGCGCGTTGATCGTCTTCTTCCTCGGCTTCGAACGGGCCCGGGACGCCATCGGCCCGGTCGTGTTCGTGTACTCCGTCGTCCCGGCCGCGGTCGTGCTGTTCACCCTGTTCCGCCCCGTGCTCGCGTTCTGGGCCTCCCTCGTCTCCACCCCCTTCATCGCCTACCTGAGCGACTCCTACGACGGCTGGCCGTGGGCGCCGAACTCGTTCGCCGCGCATCTCGTCGTCCTCGTCGTCGTGGCCCTGCGCACCCGGCCGCGCACCGCCGGCTGGATGTGGCTGGTCACCGCCGGGTACGCGCTCTTCGTCTCGGTCTTCCTCAGCGGCCCGAGCTTCGACAACGACGCCCTGCCGCTGCTCTTCACCGCCGGGGTCCTGCTCCTGCTCGTCACGACCTTCCAGGTCCGCCGCGATGCCGCCCGCCAGGTCACCGCCGAGCAGAGCGTGACCGCCGTCGAGCGCTCGAAGCGCACCCTGCTCGAGGAGCGCACCACCATCGCCCGCGAGCTGCACGACGTCGTCGCCCACCACATGTCGGTGGTCGCGATCCAGGCCGAGGCCGCCCCGTACCGCGTCGAGAACCCGCCGCCGGAGCTGGAGCAGGCCTTCGTCACCATCCGCGAGAACGCCGTCGCCGCCCTCACCGAGCTGCGCCGCATCCTCGGCGTCGTACGGGCCGAGGACTACGAGGCGCCCGACGCGCCGCAGCCCACCCTCGCCGACCTGGACGGCCTGGTCGCCAACGTGCGCGAGGCCGGCCTGGGCGTGGAGATGACCGTGACCGGCGCGGTGCGCGAGCTGCCGCCGGGTGTGGAGCTGTCCGCGTACCGGATCGTCCAGGAGGCCCTGTCGAACGTGCTGCGGCACGCGCCGGGCGCCGCCGCGAAGGTCGAGGTCAGCCATGTGCTCGGCGGCCTGGGGATCAGGGTCGTCAACGGTCCGGCCCGCGGTCTCGTCAAGCCGTCCCCCGGTGCCGGGCACGGCATCACGGGGATGCGGGAGCGTGTCACGATGCTGGGCGGCGAGATGACCGCCGAGTCCACCGCCGACGGCGGCTACGAGGTCGCCGTCTTCGTCCCCGTGGGCCTGGACCGTGAGGAGCCGCAGCCGTGATCCGCGTGCTGATCGTCGACGACCAGATGATGGTCCGGGAGGGCTTCTCGGTGCTGCTCGGCGCCATGCCGGACATCGAGGTCGTCGGTGAGGCGGTCAACGGCCGCGAGGCCGTCGCCCAGGTCGCCGCGCTGCGGCCGGACGTGGTCCTGATGGACATCCGCATGCCGGAGCTCAACGGCATCGACGCCACCCGCGAGATCGTCGCGGCGAACGCCGACGCCAAGGTGCTTGTGCTGACCACCTTCGACCTGGACGAGTACGTGTACCAGGCGCTGCGCGCCGGGGCCTCCGGCTTCCTGCTCAAGGACGCCTCGGCCCGGCAGCTCGCGGACGGCGTCCGGGTGGTCGCGGCCGGCGAGGCGCTGCTCGCGCCGACCGTCACCAAGCGCCTGATCACCGAGTTCGCCCGGTCGGCCGCGTCCTCCCCGCGGCCGCCCGCGACCGCGCAGATCGGGGAGCTGACCGAGCGCGAGACGGAGGTCCTGGTCCTCATCGCGCAGGGCCTGTCGAACGCCGAGATCGCCGACCACCTCGTCGTCGCCGAGTCCACGATCAAGACGCACGTCAGCCGCGTCCTGGTGAAACTGGGGCTGCGGGACCGGACACAGGCGGCGGTCTTCGCCTACGAGGCGCGCCTGGTGGAGGTCGGCCGGTAGCGTCCGTCCATGGACGCCGCTGACTCCGTTGCCGCCGCTTTCGATCCCTGGTCGCCCGAGTTCGTCGCCGACCCCTATCCCGCGTACGAGCGCCTTCGCGCCACCGGCCGCGCCCACTGGTACGGGCCGACCCGCCAGTGGCTGATCCCGCACTACGCGGACGTGTCGGCGCTGCTCCGGGACCGGCGCCTGGGCCGTACGTACACGCACCGCTTCGGCCACGAGGAGTTCGGGCGGGCGGCGCCGGACGCCGCCCACGAACCGTTCCACACCCTCAACGACCACGGTCTGCTCGACCTGGAGGGCGCCGACCACACCCGGATCCGGCGGCTCGTGTCGAAGGCGTTCACGCCCCGGACGGTGGAGAACCTGACCCCGACGGTCCGGCGGCTCGCCGCGGAGCTGGTCGGCGGACTGGTCGCGGACGGCGGCGGCGATCTCCTCGCCTCCGTCGCCGAACCACTCCCCGTGGCGGTGATCGCCGAGATGCTCGGCATCCCCGAGGACGCGGAGGAGCGGGGGCGGCTGCGCCCGTGGTCGGCCGACATCTGCGGGATGTTCGAGCTGAACCCCTCGGAGGAGACGGCCCGCCGCGCGGTCCGCGCCTCCCTCGAATTCTCCTCCTATCTGCGGGAGTTGATCGCCCGCCGACGGAGGGATCCGGGGGACGATCTGATCTCGGGTCTGGTCGGGGTGGCCGGGCTGACCGAGCAGGAGATGGTCTCCACCTGCGTGCTCCTGCTCAACGCGGGCCACGAGGCGACCGTGAACACCACGGTCAACGGCTGGTGGACGCTGTTCGGGCACGAGGTCCGGCCGGATCCCGATCCCGAGAAGTTGTCCACAGCTGTGGAAGAGCTTCTGCGCTACGACACCCCGCTCCAGATGTTCGAGCGCTGGGTCCTCGACGACATCGAGCTCGGCGACGTCGTCATCCCGCGCGGAGCCGAGGTCGCCCTGCTCTTCGGCTCCGCCAACCGCGACCCCGCCCGCTTCGGTCCCACCGCCGGGGTGCTCGACCTCACCCGCGCCGACAACCCCCACATCACCTTCGGCGCCGGCATCCACTACTGCCTCGGCGCCCCGCTCGCCCGCCTCGAACTCAGTTCCGTCTTCGGAGAGTTGCTCCGCCAGGCGCCGGGCCTCCGGCTCGCTGCCGAGCCGGAGCGGAAGCCGGGCTACGTGATCCGTGGCTTCAAGGAGCTGCTGGTGGAGGTCTGACGGCCCCGGCCCCCGGCGGACACGCCGCCGGGGGCCGGATCCCGCACGGTCCGCCCGTGCGGCCCGGTCCCGTGCCGCTGGAGGGCCGGAGTCCGTGCGGGCCGCGGCGGGGGCTCAGCTCGCCATGTCCCGGCGGCGCAGCCCCGCCAGGCCGGCCACGAGCAGGGCGGCGGCGAGGGCCGTGAGGGCGAGCACCGGTGTCCAGGCCGCCTCCTGGCCGGGGAGCTTCGACAGGTGCCCGAAGGGCGAGAGGTTCAGGACCGCCTGCGGCAGGTCGAGCGCCGGTCCGATCCAGCCGAGGGCCAGGCACACCCCCGCCACGCCCCAGGCGCCCACGGCGGCCTTCGGGAAGGCGCCCCAGAGCAGCACCGCGAGGCCCGCCAGGGTCCAGACCGCGGGGAGTTGGGCGAGCGAGGCGCCCAGGATCGGGCCGAGGTCCCTGCCGTACGAGAGGTACAGGCCGAGCCCGCTGAGCAGCATGATCAGCGCCGATCCGGCGAACGCGACCAGCAGGTGCCCGGCCGCCCAGCGCAGCCGGCCCACGGAGGCGGCGAGCAGGGGCTCGGCGCGCTGCGAGGTCTCCTCGCCGTGCAGGCGGAGCACCGCGCCGACCGCGAACAGGGCGGCGACCATGCCGAAGAGGCCGACCATGGTGGCGAGGAAGGCGTCGGTGAGGGCGCTCTGGCCGCCCATCCGCTCGAAGATCTGCCGGGCCCGTTCGTTGTCGCCGACGATGTCGGCCGCGCCCTCGACCATGCCGCCGAAGACGAGCCCGCCGAGCAGGAAGCCGAGCGCCCAGCCGAGCAGGGTGCCGCGCTGGAGCCGCCAGGCGAGGGCACCCGCGGTCGCGAGCCGTCCGGCGGCGGGGCCGGGGCGGGTCGGCAGGAAGCTCATGCCGACGTCACGGCGGGCGGTCAGGACGTACGCGACCGCCGTCTGCGCCGCGGTCGCGGCGGCGAGCAGCAGCAGCACCCACCAGCGTTCGCCGGCGAAGGCGCGGACGTTCTCGGCCCAGCCGACGGGGGAGAGCCAGGTGAGCGGCGAACTCCCGTCCGCCGTACCGGCGTCGCCGGCCGCCCGCAGGACGAAGGCCAGGCCGAGGACACCGGACGTCAGGCCCTTCGCGAGCCGGGCGCTCTCGGTGAGCTGGGCGACGATCGCGGCCGCGGTCGCGAAGACCATGCCGGTGCCGCCGATCGCGAGGCCGAGCGCCAGTGCTCCGGCCGCGCCCTGTCCGGCGAGCCCGGCGGTGACGACGAGCGCGACGAGGGCGTTGGCGGTGAGCGCGGCGAGGAGGGCGGCGGTCAGCGGGGCCCGGCGGCCCACCGCTGCGGCGGACAGCATCTCCTGACGCCCCGTCTCCTCCTCCTCGCGGGTGTGCCGGACCACGATGATCAGGCTCATCACGGCCGCGAGGACGGCGGCGAAGGTGCCGAAGCGCCAGGCGACGAGGGCGCCGAGGGAGTCGTCGAAGACCGGGCCGTAGAGCGAGCGCATCGAGCTGTTGGCGGTCATCGAGGCGGCGAGCTCGGCGCGCTGGGCGGCCGTGCCGTAGAGGCCCTCCAGGGAGCCGGCGCCACTGGCGACCATGCCGCCGGTGACCAGGGCCCAGACCGGCAGCATCAGCCGGTCGCGACGCAGGGCGAGCCGGGTGAGGGCCCCGGTCCCGGCCAGGCTGACCGTACTCATCGGGCGTTCGCCTCTTCGTCCGTGTAGTGGCGGAGGAAGAGCTCCTCCAGGGTGGGCGGCGTGCTGGTGAGGCTGCGGACGCCGGACTCGGTGAGCGACCGGAGGACGGCGTCGAGCTTGTCCGTGTCGACCTGGAGCCGGACGCGGCCGCCCCGCACGTCGAGGTCGTGGACGCCGGGGAGGCGGGCGAGTCCGTTGGGCGGGCCGGCGAGTTCGGCGGCGACGCTCGTGCGGGTGAGGTGGCGCAGCTCGGCGAGCGAACCGGACTCGACGGTGCGGCCCTTGCGGATGATGCTGACCCGGTCGCAGAGGGTCTCGACCTCGCTGAGGATGTGGCTGGACAGCAGCACGGTGGTGCCGCGGTCGCGGGCCTCCTCCACGCAGCTCTGGAAGACCTCCTCCATCAGCGGGTCGAGACCGCTGGTGGGCTCGTCGAGGACGAGCAGGTCGACGTCGGAGGCGAAGGCGGCGACGAGGGCGACCTTCTGCCGGTTGCCCTTGGAGTAGGTCCGGCCCTTCTTGGTGGGGTCGAGCTCGAAGCGTTCGATCAGCGCGGCCCGGCGCGCCGTGTCGAGTCCTCCGCGCAGCCGCCCGTAGAGGTCGATGACCTCGCCGCCGGAGAGGTTGCGCCAGAGGGTGACGTCACCCGGGACGTAGGCGAGCCGCCGGTGCAGTTCGACGGCGTCGGCCCAGGGGTCCCGGCCGAGCAGTCGGGCGGCGCCGGAGTCGGCGCGCAGGAGTCCGAGGAGGACCCGGATGGTGGTGGACTTCCCGGCGCCGTTGGGGCCGAGGAAGCCGTGGACCTCGCCCGTCTCGACGGCGAGGTCGAGGCCGTCCAGCGCCTGGGTGCGGCCGAACGCCTTGTGGAGCCCGGCGATGCTGATTGCCTTCGTCATGCTTCAGAACGTACGCTACTTTCACAAATTTGTGAACCTAAGGAATCTAAGGAACCTGAGGAAGCTAAGGAAGCGTATAAAGTCGAAGGATGAGCGAGATGACGACGACCGGTGAGGGCAGGGGCGTCCCCGGCACCGACGAGGCGGTCTCCCGCTTCGTGGAGCGCTTCGCCGCGGAGATGACCGCGGCGGGCATGCAGCGCATGGCGAGCCGCGTCTTCGCGGCGCTGCTCGCCTCCGAGACGGCCTCCGCGACCTCGGCCGAGCTCGCCGAGCAGCTGCAGATCAGCCCCGCCGCCGTCTCCGGGGCCATCCGCTACCTCACCCAGGTCGGCATGGTCAGCCGCGAACGCGACCCCGGCACCCGCCGCGAGCGCTACGTGCTCCACAACGAGCTCTGGTACGAGACCTTCACCCGGCGCGACCAGGTCCTCATCCGCTGGGAGAAAGTCCTCCACGACGGCACGGAACTCCTCGGCCCCGACACCCCCGGAGGCCGCCGCACCGCCGAGACCGCCGAGTTCTTCGCCTTCCTGCACGGCGAGATGTCCGGGATCATGGACCGCTGGCGGGTGCAGCGGGCCGCCCGGGACACCTCCCAGGACCCGCACACCCCCCTGGACCGGGACGGCTCCCAGGACCCGGACACCTCCGAGGACCGGGACCGCTCCTAAGCGCGCGGGGCGCCCCTGTCGGCGACCGCGTCGGCGGCCGCTCGGCGGCGCCGGAGCAGCAGCTCGCCCGCGCCGCCGGCGAGCCCGATGCCCAGCGTGACCGCGCCGAGCACCTTCAGCGCCCGGGTCTCGACGAAGGCCCTGGTGCCCTCCCGGTCCGCGTTGTACAGCTCGCCCTTCCACGGGTCGTACGACACGACGTGCGCGGTCTCCGGCCCGCTGTCGAAGGGGCGCCCCGGGTGCTGCGCGCACGGGTACGGCCCCGACCGCAGGACGCTGTCGAAGGGGTCCTTCCAGGTGACCGTGCAGCTGCCGTCGGGGCGCCGCTCCTCCACGGTGACCTCGACCTGAGGGTCGTCCGCCACGGACATCTCGAAGAGGCGGGCGAACCCGAGCATGACCGCGCCCACCACGACGACCCACCGCCACGCCCCGCGGCGCCGGGCGGGGGCGGAGGCACCGGCCGGCACGTCCACGGGGCCGTCCGCGGAGACCGGCTCGGCCGGGGAGAGGGGCCCGCCCTCCCGGACCGGCTCGGGCGCGGTGCGTGGTCCGGCCGCGGTGGGGCGGGCGGTCGGCCAGGCCTTCGGCGCCCGTCCGATCAGCACCTCCCGGGCGCTTCCGCGCACCGGCGTCGCGCGCAGCAGGTCGCCCCCGCCCGGGCGGGTCAGGACCCCGCCGGTGTCCGGGGTGCCACACCACCACAGCTCGCCATGGGCGTCGGGCCGCGCGAGGTGGCGGCGCCACGGGACCGTCCGTACGGTCAGCGGCCGGGCCTCGCCCGACGCGGGATCGCGGACGACCAGGGTCGGGGCGGCGCCCGGCACGCGGGCGGCCGAGACCTCGACGGCGTCCACGGGCGTCCACGGGTGGGAGGTCAGGGCCTCCTCGATGCGGCGGGCGGCGGACAGGGCGCCGAGGCCGAGCGCGGCGGCGGCCAGGCCGACCACCAGCAGGCCCGGGCCGCCGTAGCCCGTCGGCCCGTCGTCGAACGGGCTGAAGGTCACCCAGCCGCCCGCGACGGCGGTCAGCGGTCCGCAGACCGCCCAGCCGCGGGCCCGCTCCCGGTAGCGCGTCAGCGCCGCCTCCGTACCCGCCGCGTACAGCGCGGCAGAGCCGCCCTCCGTGCCCACAGGAATCCCCCCACGTCCGAACCTCGGCGGCCGAGCCTATGCGGTGTCCGCCGAGGTGGGCACGGGAATTGTCAGCCCCCACGCGCCCGCCCGCACCGTCCAGGTCCGGCGCCGGACCGGGCCCGAGACCGTCGTGTCGGCGCGGTAGCGGAAGTCCGGGCCGGTCACGGTCAGGGTGTGGGCGGTGACGTGCACCGGCGGGGCGCCGGCCGGGGCCAGGGTCAGGGCGGCGGCGCCGCCCAGGGCGCGGGCCGTGATCCCCTCCACCGGCGTGTCGACGTCGCAGAGCAGCATCCCGTCCGCCTCGACCCGCAGCCGATGGGTCTGCCGGTGGGTGCGCTCGGCGAGGGCCGTCGGCGCCGGGCGGACCAGGGTGCGCACCAGGGAGCGGCAGGTGTCCCAGACGGTGGGCGGCGCGACGGCGAGCGTGCGGGCGGCGGGGACGTCGAGGCGGTCGAGGACGACGCCGTCGCTGTCGTCGACGAGCAGGTCGAGCCGGCGCACCGCGCCGTCGAGGACGGCCCGGGCGGCGGCCACGGTGCCCGGCGGCACGCCGAGCGCGTGGGCCGTCCGCAGCCGGTCGGGGGCGCCGATGGGCACGAGGGCCAGCGCCCCGCCCACGCCCGCCCGCCCTGCCGCCGCCTCGCGGTGCAGCAGGGTCACGGTGCGCAGCAGCGCGCGGTCGTCGCCGAGGACGACGGGGCGCCGGGAGCCGCGCCGGGACAGGGCTCGGGAGAATTCCTCTGGGCTGTCCGGCAGGCAGATCTTCGCTGCGGCGCCCGCTGACAGCACATCTTTCGCGATCCGTACGGACTCGCCGTCCATTCGGCGGGCGACCGGGTCGACGATGACCAGCAGCTGGTCGTGATCCGACACCTCGGTCCTTCCTCGGGTAGTCTCTTTGTGCAAGAGCCCCTTGCGCTATTGCGCCAGGGGCTTCGTCTATTCCGGGGCACATTGGTGAGGCGGCGTCGGCCCCCTGACCTTGGTCTTGCCCCGCCCGGAAGGGGTGTACGCCTGTGCCCGCACTTGTGCTGCTCGGTGCTCAGTGGGGTGACGAGGGCAAGGGAAAGGCCACCGACCTGCTCGGTGGGTCCGTCGACTACGTAGTGCGTTACCAGGGCGGCAACAACGCCGGCCACACGGTCGTCGTGGGCGACCAGAAGTACGCGCTGCACCTGCTCCCTTCCGGAATCCTCTCCCCGGGGTGCACCCCGGTCATCGGAAACGGCGTCGTCGTCGACCCGGCGGTCCTGCTCTCCGAGCTGAGTGGGCTGAACGAGCGCGGCGTCGACACCTCGAAGCTCCTGATCAGCGGCAACGCCCACCTGATCACGCCGTACAACGTCACCCTCGACAAGGTGACGGAACGGTTCCTCGGTAAGCGCAAGATCGGCACCACCGGCCGCGGCATCGGCCCGACCTACGCCGACAAGATCAACCGTGTCGGCATCCGGGTCCAGGACCTGTACGACGAGTCGATCCTCACCCAGAAGGTCGAGGCGGCGCTGGAGGGCAAGAACCAGCTGCTCGCCAAGCTCTACAACCGTCGTGCCATCGAGGCCGCGCAGATCGTCGAGGAGATGCTCCAGTACGCGGAGCAGATCAAGCCGTACGTCGCGGACACCACGCTGATCCTCAACAAGGCGCTCGACGACGACAAGGTCGTGCTCTTCGAGGGCGGCCAGGGCACCCTGCTCGACGTCGACCACGGCACGTACCCCTTCGTCACCTCCTCGAACCCGACCGCCGGCGGCGCCTGCACCGGCGCGGGCGTGGGTCCGACGAAGATCAGCCGCGTCATCGGCATCCTCAAGGCGTACACGACCCGCGTCGGCGCCGGCCCGTTCCCGACCGAGCTGTTCGACGAGGACGGCGAGGCGCTGCGCCGCATCGGTGGCGAGCGCGGTGTGACCACCGGCCGTGACCGTCGCTGCGGTTGGTTCGACGCGGTCATCGCCCGCTACGCGACCCGCGTGAACGGTCTGACCGACTTCTTCCTGACCAAGCTCGACGTGCTGACCGGCTGGGAGCAGATCCCGGTCTGCGTCGCGTACGAGATCGACGGCAAGCGCGTCGAGGAGCTTCCCTACTCGCAGACCGACTTCCACCACGCGAAGCCGGTCTACGAGATGCTCCCGGGCTGGTCCGAGGACATCACCAAGGCCAAGACCTTCGGCGACCTGCCGAAGAACGCCCAGGCCTACGTGAAGGCGCTGGAGGAGATGTCCGGCGCCCCGATCTCGGCGATCGGCGTCGGCCCCGGCCGCACCGAGACGATCGAGATCAACTCGTTCCTGTAGGCCGCACGGGCGAGCCGGCGAGCCGGCGAGCGGTCCGGCCGCCCGGGCAGCCGGCAGGCGAGCGGGCCGTGCAGGCCGGCAGCCCGCGCAGCCGACAGCCCGCGCAGGCCGTGCGCACACGGGAAGGGCCCGCACCCCGGCTTCTGCCAGGGGTGCGGGCCCTTCCCGTGTCCGGCTAGGCGTCCACCTTCGTGTCCCGGCCGACCTTCTCCCAGGTGGTCAGGTCCGCGCGGACCTGGTCCAGGTGGGCGTGGATCATGTCGATGGAGTCGTCGCCGAGGGCCAGCCGCAGGGGCGGCTCGTCGGCGTTCAGCGCGGTCAGGACCGCCGCCGCGGCCTTCGCCGGGTCGCCGGCCTGGCCGCCGTCCCCACCCTTGACGAAGGCGCGGGTGGCGCCGACCGTGTCGGCGTAGTCGGCGATGGTGTCCACGCTGAGGCTGCCATTGCCGAAGAGGGAGGTGCGGAAGGCGCCGGGCTCGACGATGAGGACGCGGATACCCAGGGGCTTCACCTCGGCGGCCAGCGCCTCCGACAGGCCCTCAAGGGCGAACTTCGTCGCGCTGTACGCCCCGAAGCCGGGCATCGAACCCTGGCCGCCGACGCTGCTGAGCTGGACGATCGCGCCGGAGCGGCGGGCCCGCATGTGGGGCAGGACGGCGCGGGTCAGCGCGGCGGGGCCGAAGACGTGCACGTCGAAGAGCGAGCGCAGTTCGGCGTCGTCCGTCTCCTCGACCGAACCGACGTGCGTGCGGCCCGCGTTGTTGACCAGGACGTCGATGCGGCCGTGGCGCTCGACGATCCCGGCGACCACCCGGTCGACGGCCGCGTGGTCGGTGACGTCCAGGGTGACCGCCTCGACCTGGTCGGGGTGGGCGGCGACCAGCTCGTCCAGGGTGCCGGCGCGGCGGGCCGCGGCGACCACGACGTCGCCGGCGGCGACCGCGGCCTCGGTGAAGGCGCGTCCGAAGCCGCTGTTCGCCCCGGTGATCAGCCAGACCTTGCTCATGTTCTCGGATTCCCCTCGTCGTTTGTGCAACCAGCCTGCATCCGCGCGGAGTTGCCCGTCCAAGATCCGTCGTGATAGCCCATGGGCATGACCACCAGGGACGTGCACGGACGGGATCTGCGGTACTTCCTCGCGGTCGCGGAGGAGCTCCACTTCACGCGCGCGGCCGAGCGTCTCTACGTCTCGCAGCCCGCGCTCAGCAAGCAGATCCGGGCCCTGGAACGGCAGCTCGGCGCCCCGCTGTTCGACCGGGACCGGCAGGGGGTGCGGCTCACCGCCGTCGGCGCCGCCCTGCTGCCGCACGCGCGCGCGGTGCTCGCCGCCTGGGCGGAGGCCGACGCGGCCGTACGGGCGGCCCGGGCGGCGACCGGTGCCACGCTGGTCGTCGGGATGAGCACCAGCCCGGGGCGGGGCGGGCTGCTCCCCGCGATCCGGTCCCGCTTCACCGAGAACCACCCGGCGGCGCGGACACGGCTGCGGCAGGTCGGCTGGGAGGATCCGACGGCCGGTCTCGCGGACGGCGCCAGCGACGTCGCCTTCGTGTGGCTGCCGCTGGCCGGCCCGGAACGCTTCCGCTGGGTCGTCGTCGCCACCGAGCCCCGGCTCGTCGCGCTGCCCGAGTCGCATCCGCTGGCCGCCCGCGAGAGCCTCGACTTCGCCGAGCTGCTCGACGAGCCCTTCCTCGCGCTGCCGGACACCGGGCCCGAACTGCGCGACTACTGGCTGGCGTCGGACGCCCGCGGCGGGCGCCCGGCGGTCGTCGGCGCCGAGATCGCCAGTGCCGACGAGACCTACGAGGCGCTGGTCGGCGGCCTCGGCATCTGCCTGGTCGCCACCGGCAACGCCCCGCTCCTCACCCGCGGCGGGGTCGTCACCCGCCCGGTCCGCGGCGTCACCCCCAGCCGCCTCGTCCTCGCCTGGCGCGCCGACGACACCCGCGAGCTGGTCCGCGACTACGCCCGCGCGGCGGCGGCCGTGGCGGGGCGGGCGGACGCTGGGACAGGTCCGCGAACGCCCCTCTAGTCCTTGTGGAACTCGCCCGGCTCGGCGTCCGTCATCGGATAGACCAGGAGCCGGTCCTCGCCCTTGTAGCGGACGATGTCGACGTAGCTCGCGAGGCCGGCGGTGGGGCCGCACTCGGGGTCCGAGCCCGGTTCCGCGGTCTGCGGGCCGATGACCAGCGGGCTGCCCGAGCCGGCGAGGAGCGCCGTGAAGGTGCAGCGGACGGACTCCGAGGTGGGGTTCCCCTCCTGGTCGGTGCGCGGATAGCCCTGCTCGTAGCGGAAGACGGCGGAGCCGATCGGCCCCTGGGTGAGCGTGACCTCGTCGGTGTAGCGGTCGACGTTCTTGCCGAACACGGCGGGGTCGTTCCGCATCCGCCAGCTGCCGAGGAACTTCGCCGGAAGGATCTCCGAACCGGTCCTGCCCTTGCGGAAGGTGGCCTTCACGGCGCCCGAGGTCCACTCCAGGACCTCGGGGGAGCGCAGCGTGAGGGTCTGCTGGGCGGAGGGCGTGCAGCGCTGGGCGGGCACGCTGGTGGTGACGTCGGACTCGCCGAGGAGCAGCTTGTCCTCGTCGGCCGAGACGAGCCGGGACCGGCCCATGCACAGCCGCTCGTCGGTGACGTGGACGTAGACGGCGGCCTTGCTCCCGGCGGCGCCCTGGGTGATCTCGAGCCGGAAGGTCTCGCGGGGGTGGCTGGCGGAGCCCTGCAGGATGCCCTCCCAGGCGCCGAGGAAGGTCGCCGGGACGATCCCCGAGGGCCGGGCGGAGGGCGTGCCGGTGCCGCCGCGCGCCGTGTTCTTCTGCCCGTCGGTGCCGGCCCCGGCGGTCGCGCCCGGCCAGTACGTGTAGCCGAGCGCCCCGGCGGCCGCGACGACGAGCGCCGTGAGGGCGGTGACCAGGGCGCCGCGGCGGCGGCGCCGCGGCGCGGGGGCGGTGCCGGTGCCGGCACCGGCGCCGGGCGGCAGCGGGGTCGCGGGGGTGGGGTCGCCCGCGTCGGCGGCCGCAGTGCCCTCCGCCTCCAGGAGCTTGGCGGCGTGCCGGCCGAGGCGGGCGAGCACGTCGGCGGGCAGCCACGGGTCGGTGACCTGGAGGGTGTCGACGAGCTCGGTCGCCGAGGGGCGCCCCGCCGGGTCCTTGCCGAGGCAGGCCCGGATGAGGCCGGCGAGTTCGGGCGCGAGTCCGGTCAGGTCGGGCTCGTCGTTGGCGATGCGGAACATGGTGGCGTGGACACCGCTGTCGGAGCCGCCGAAGGGGGAGCGCCCGGTCGCCGCGTAGACCAGGACGGACCCCAGGCAGAAGATGTCGGAGGCGGGGGTGAGCCGCTCGCCGCGCACCTGTTCGGGGGACATGAAGCCGGGCGAGCCGACGACGGCGCCGGTGCTGGTCAGGCCGTCGTCGGTGACGGTGTCGAGGGCGCGGACGATGCCGAAGTCGATGATCTGCGGACCGTCGACGGTGAGCAGCACGTTGGACGGCTTCAGGTCGCGGTGGACCAGGCCGGCGGCGTGGATGTGGGTGAGCGCGCGGGCGAGTCCGGAGGCGAGGGTGCGGACGCTGTCGGGCGGCAGCGGCCCGTAGTCCTCGTTGACGACGGTGCGCAGCGAGGGGCCGGGCACGTAGCCGACGGCGACCCAGGGGACGTCGGCCTCGGTGTCGGAGCCGAGGACGGGCGCGGTGCCGGTGCCGCCGACCCGTTCCAGTGCGGCGACCTCGCGGGCGAAGCGGCGCCGGAACTCGTCCTGGGCGGCCAGCTCCGGGTGCACGACCTTCACCGCGACGGCGCGTCCGCCCGCCGAACGTGCCAGGTACACCCGGCCCATGCCGCCCGTGCCGAGCCGCCCGAGCAGCCGGAACGGTCCTATGGCGACCGGGTCTTCCGCGTTCAAGGGATCCACGTCGAAAGAGAATGCCAGACCTGCCCTCCGCGGGCCCGCCTCATCCCTCCCCGCAGATCGTCCGTGGCGCGGGGCAGGGGCCGGTGGTTGACGACCGCACCGAGCGGCGCGGTGAGGACGGCGATGACGTCTCGGGGCCCACCCGGTCCACGGACGCCACCGTGCGGACGGGTGTGCGGTTCGGGGTGGCAGTCTCGTTCCGGCCACGTGGAGTGCGTCCTTCCGTCAGTCGTCTCGCTGTCGTGTCCCACCACGTCCCTGTTGCCGGGGGTGGCGGGCGTGGGTGTAATGGCGACGAGGGGGCTTCCGCAGGAGGAGATCCCCATGCGTGTCGTCGAAGTCACCGCCTTTGGCGGACCCGAGGTGCTGAGCATGGCCCGCCGCCCCGAACCCGAGGCCGGCCAGGTGCCGGGCAAGGTGCGCGTACGGCTCAAGGCGGCCGGCATCACCATCGCGGACATCAGGATCCGGGCCGGTCTGTACGTCGACCAGATGGGTGATCTGCGCCCTCCCTTTGTCCTCGGCACGGACTTCGCCGGCAGGCTCCTCGACCCGGCGCCCGGCCCCGGGGGCACCCTGCCGGCCGGAACGCGGGTGGCGGGCACCGTGCCCTGGTACACGGACCTGACGGGGCAGGGCACCTACGCGGAGGTCATCTGGGCCGACCCCGAGTGGCTGGCCCCCGTCCCCGACGACGTGGACTTCACCGCGGCCGCCTCCGTCCCGCTGGCCGCGCTCACCGCCCAGCACGGCATCGAACAGCTGGACCTCCCGCCCGGGGCCGTCCTGCTCGTCACCGGTGCCAGCGGCGTGGTGGGCCGCTTCATGGTCCAGCTCGCCTCGGCGGCCGGACTGCGGGTCATCGCCGTCGCCTACGAGGGCGACGAGAGCGAGCTGAAGGTCCTCGGCGCCAAGGAGTGCGTCCCGCGCGGGGAGCCGCTGGAGGTCCTGCGCCAGGTGCGGGAGCACGTCCCGGACGGGGTCGACGGCATCTTCGACGGGGCTCTGCTCGGCACCGTGGCGATGGCCGTCCTGAAGGACCGCGGTGTCTTCGTCTCCATCGCCCCGGACCGCGTCCCGGTGTCCGAGCGCGACATCCGTGTCGAGTTCGACCGCGCCATGCCCGACGCGGTCCGATTGAAGGGGATCCTGGAGAAGGTGGCGGAGCGGGAGCTCATCACCCGCGTGGCCGATGTCATGCCCCTGGAAGAGGCCGCCGAGGCACACCGCCGCGCGGAGTCGGGCCACCGGCCCGGGCGGATCGTCCTGATGATCTGAGCCGCCCGCCAGGGCACGGGGCCCGGCCGAGCGCTCCGGGCCCGGTCGTCACGCCGTCAGCGCCGCGAACTCCGCGTCGGCCCGCTCCGTGACCAGCGCGAGCACGCGGCCGGCGGCGGCGAGGTCCTCGACGGGTATGCCGCCCCAGATCCGGGCCGAGACGGGGGCGGTCGCCGCCGTGAGAGCGGCGAGCAGCTCGCGCCCCGCCGTCGTGGGGCGGATGTGCGCGCCGTCCTCGACGAGCAGCTCCTCGGCCTTCAGCTCGTCGAGCGTGGCGCGGATGTCGGCCGGGTCGGCCTTCAGGGAGCCCCGGACCTGGGCGACCAGCTCCTCCGGCGTCTGCGGGGCCTCGGCGGTGACGGCGGCGCGCAGCGCGATCTGCTGCGGGAACGTCGTGCCGTGCCGGGCCAGGACGACCTCCAGGACGCCCCGGGCGGCGTAGTGCGCCAGACCGAGGGCGCGGGCGTCGGCGAGAGGTCCGGTCGTGGCGGCAGCGGTGGCGGGCGTGGACGTGGAAGACACGGAAGACACGGAAGACACGGACATGCTCGTTCACTCCTCTAACGTTTGGGTCACTAACGTTTGTCGCACCAACGACATTAGATCGTTCGTGCCACTAACGCAAGAGGTAATCTGCACGGCATGACCGAGACCCCGCAGGGCGCCGAGATGGACGAGGCGCAGACCCCCGACCGCCTCCGCGGCCTCCCCAGCCGCCTCCTCGCCATGACCGCCGCCCGGGCCGACCGCGTGGTGGGTGAGCGCCTCGCCGTCGAGGACGCCCGCAAGTGGCACTACGCGGTGCTCGCCTCGCTCGACGAGCGCGGTCCGACCAGCCAGGCCGGCGTCAGTCGTCGCACCGGCATCCATCGCAGCGATCTCGTCGCCGTCATCAACGAGTTGGAGGAGCGGGGCCACGTCGCCCGCACCCCCGACCCCGCCGACCGCCGCCGCAACGTCGTCACCCTCACGCCGCAGGGCCGCAAGCACCTCGAGCGACTCGACAGGGTCCTCGCGGACGCGCAGGACGACCTGATGGAGCCACTGTCCGTCGCCGAACGCGCCCTGCTCGTCAGTCTGTTGGAGCGTGTGCTCGCACGCTGAGCGAAAAGGTCCGGTCCGGTTCGATCTGGTCCAGACCTATTGACAGGTACAGACCAATCGCGGTTCGCTCGTCCTTCCCCCACACCGGAAGGACGAGCGCATGCTGCGACGTCTGCTCACAGTCCTCGCCGCGATCTGCACGGTCGTCGGCCTCGCCGTACTCCTGCCCACCGGCACCGCGGGCGCGGCCCCCGCCTGCGTGGCCGCCTGGAACTCCTCCGCCGTCTACACGGGCGGCATGACCGCCTCGTACAACGGCCACAACTGGTACGCCAAGTGGTGGACGCAGAACGAGCGTCCCGGCACCGCGGACGTCTGGCGCGACGAGGGCACCTGCGGCGGGGGTGGCACGACCCCGCCGCCCACCACCGGATTCGTCGTCTCCGAGGCCCAGTTCAACCAGATGTTCCCGAGCCGGAACTCCTTCTACACCTATGCCGGGCTCACCGCCGCGCTCGGCGCGTACCCCGGTTTCGCCACCACCGGCAGCGACACCGTGAAGCGGCAGGAGGCCGCGGCCTTCCTCGCCAACGTCCACCACGAGACCGGCGGCCTGGTGTACGTCGTCGAGCAGAACACCGCCAACTACCCCCACTACTGCGACGCCACGCAGCCCTACGGCTGTCCCGCCGGTCAGGCCGCGTACTACGGCCGCGGCCCCATCCAGCTCTCCTGGAACTTCAACTACAAGGCCGCCGGTGACGCCCTCGGCATCAACCTCCTGGCCGACCCCTACCGCGTCGAGCGCGACGCGGCCGTCGCCTGGAAGACCGGCCTCTGGTACTGGAACACCCAGAACGGCCCCGGCACCATGACCGCGCACAACGCCATGGTCAACGGCGCGGGCTTCGGTGAGACGATCCGCTCCATCAACGGCGCCCTGGAATGCAACGGCGGCAACCCGGCCCAGGTGCAGAGCCGGGTCACCAAGTACCAGCAGTTCACCCAGATCCTGGGCGTCCCCGCCGGCGCGAACCTGTACTGCTAACCCGCCCCCTCCGGGTCGCCCGGGCCCTCCAGGGACTCCAGCGCCCTGGACAGCCGCTCCAGGACCCGCACCGTCTCGTCGAACGCCTCCTGGCCGCCCAGCTCCTTCATGAGCCGGGCGGCCAGTTCCGCGTGGCCCGGGTCGATGCGGCGGACGGCGGCACGGCCGGCGTCGGTCGGGGCGAGGAGCTTGGCGCGGCGGTGGGCGGGGTTGGGTGCGTAGGCGGCCAGGCCCTCGCGTACGAGGAGGTCGGCGACGCGCTGGACGCTCTGGCGGGTGATGCCCATGACGCGGGCGATGCCGGAGACGGGGAGCGGCTCGGGGAGCACGGCGCCGAGGACCTGCCACCAGGCGGCCGTCAGGCCGGCCGGCTCGGCCAGCCTCTCCGAAACGGCGAGGAGCTGGCCGTTGAGGCGGAAGACGCCCAGGGCGGTGCGGCTGAGCGCGTCCTGTTGTGCTCGGGTCATCTATGCATCATCGTCCGCGTTCAGCTCGGCGAAGGCCGCGGGGTCCGAGTCGTGGAAGAGGCGGTACCAGGCGTCCCGCCGGCCCTCGTACGCGCCGAGCCGGGCGAAGACCTCGCGTGCGAAGGCCACCGGCTCGGTCGGGCCCGCCGTGATCAGGTCGCCGTCGGTCACGGCGTCCGCCTCCACGTAGTGCTCGCCGCCCCGGTAGCCCGTGGCGGCCAGGTAGAAGGAGGCGGCGCTGGTGTGCGGTCGGGAGTCCAGCAGGCCCTCCTTGGCGAGGCCCGCCGTGGCGCCGCAGATCGCGGCGACCGGCACGCCGGCGTCGAGGAAGGTGCGGGCCTTGGCGGTGAAGGGGGCGAGTTCGTCGCCCTCGTCGTACTTCTCGGCGCCCGGAAGGATCAGCAGCGCGCTGTCCTCGGGGTTCAGGTCGGCAAGGGAGAGGTCCGGGACGATCCGGACGCCGGCGATGGTCGTGACGGGCTCCCCGTCGGAGCGGGCGTCCGGACCGACGGTCCGGACGGTGTACCCGGCCCGGGCGAGCCAGGCGGTGGTGTGGCCCGTCTCCCAGTCGGCGAGGGTGTCGTAGACGGCGAGATGGACGGTCGTGGGTGCCTCGATCTCAGTCATGACAGCAGACTGTCACTGTGACAGCTTGCTGTCAATGTCGAGAGGGGGGTGGGGGTGCACGAGAGCCCCGCGGGCGCCCTTGGAATCCGGGCGCCTGCGGGATCCGTGTCTCTCCGGAGCCCGCGGCCCCCGCCCCCGTCCGGGGCCCTGCGGAATTCGTCGCGGGACATGCTCCCGGCAATCTGTCTCGTCCCTCCCGGTCTCGGTGGACAAGATGGTCATGGCCCGCCCTACCTGCGGTTCCTTACCCTCGGAGCCATGACCCCTCATGTCGTACCCGACCCGCAGGCCGGAGCGGCCGTCAAGGCCGCCGACCGTGCGCACGTGTTCCACTCCTGGTCCGCCCAGGGCCTGATCGACCCGCTCGCCGTCGCCGGCGCCGAGGGTTCGTACTTCTGGGACTACGACGGCAACCGCTACCTCGACTTCACCAGCGGTCTCGTCTACACCAACATCGGCTACCAGCACCCCAAGGTCGTCGCCGCGATCCAGGAGCAGGCCGGCAAGCTCGCCACCTTCGCGCCCGCCTTCGCCGTGGACGTCCGCTCCGAGGCCGCACGCCTCATCGCCGAGCGCACCCCGGGCGACCTGGACAAGATCTTCTTCACCAACGGCGGCGCCGAGGCCGTCGAGAACGCCGTCCGCATGGCCCGGCTGCACACGGGCCGCCACAAGGTGCTCTCGGCCTTCCGCTCGTACCACGGCGCGACCTCCACCGCGATCAACCTGACCGGCGACCCGCGCCGCTGGGCCTCCGACACGGGCTCCGCGGGCGTCGTGCGCTTCTGGGCGCCGTTCCTCTACCGCTCCCCGTTCTACGCCGAGAACGAGCAGCAGGAGTGCGAGCGCGCCCTCGCCCACCTCGAGGACACCATCGCCTTCGAGGGCCCGCAGACCATCGCCGCGATCATCCTGGAGACCGTCCCGGGCACCGCCGGCATCATGACCCCGCCGCCGGGCTACCTCGCCGGCGTGCGCGAGATCTGCGACCGGTACGGCATCGTCTTCGTCCTCGACGAGGTCATGGCCGGCTTCGGCCGCACCGGCAAGTGGTTCGCCGCCGAGCACTTCGACGTCGTGCCCGACCTGATGACCTTCGCCAAGGGCGTCAACTCCGGCTACGTGCCGCTCGGCGGCGTCGCCATCAGTGCGAAGATCGCCGCCACCTTCGAGACCCGCCCGTACCCCGGCGGTCTCACCTACTCCGGGCACCCCCTCGCCTGCGCGGCCGCCGTCGCCACCATCCAGGTGATGGCGGACGAGAAGGTCGTCGAGCAGGCCGCCCACCTCGGCGAGAACGTCATCGGCCCCGCCCTGCGCGAGCTCGCCGAGCGCCACCCGTCGGTCGGCGAGGTGCGCGGTCTCGGTGTCTTCTGGGCGCTCGACCTGGTCAAGAACAAGGAGACCCGCGAGCCCCTCGTCCCGTACAACGCGGCGGGCGAGGCCAACGCGCCGATGGCCGCCTTCGGCGCGGCGGCGAAGAAGCACGGCATGTGGCCCTTCATCAACATGAACCGCACGCACGTCGTCCCCGCCTGCAACGCCTCCGAGGCGGAGATCAAGGAGGGACTCGCGGCCCTCGACGCGGCGCTGTCGGTCGCCGACGAGCACACGGTCTGAGGCCCCCGGCCTCACGGTGCGTGAGGTGATCGGCCCTCTCCGCGGTCTGGACTAGGGTGTCCGGAGCCGGACGGAGGGGGCCGACCACATGCCCGCGAGCGGAGCTGTCACCCGCAACACCCTGCGGCAGCAGATCGCGGACGCGCTGCGTGACGAAGTCCTCGCGGGGCGTCTCCAGCCCGGCGAGGAGTTCACGGTCAAGCAGATCGCCGAGCAGTACGGCGTGTCCGCGACGCCGGTGCGCGAGGCCCTCGTCGACCTGTGCGCCCAGGGGCTGCTCGACTCCGACCAGCACCGCGGCTTCCGCGTGCACCAGTTCTCGGTCGACGACTACCGGGGCATGGTCGAGGCCCGCATGCTCGTCGTCGACGGCATCTTCCGCCGCCACGCCCCGCAGACCACCCCCGTCGACCCCGAGGTCTCCGTCGGGCTCGCGCTCGTGTCGATACGGCGCAGGGGCGAGGCGGCCGCACGCGCGGCCCGGGCCGGCGACCTGGACGTCCTCATCGGCTACGACATCCGCTACTGGCGCGAGCTGGGCCGGCTGGTCGCCGCGAACGACCACATCGCCGACTTCCTGCACCGCTTGCGCGTCCAGGCCTGGGTCTTCTCCGTGCCCTATCTGCGCTCCGACCGTGATCTGGTGGGCTGGCTGTGGAGCGGGCACGTCGATCTGGTGGACGCGATCACCCGCGGCGACGCCGAGGGCGCCGTCGCGGTCGTACGGGACTACAACGCGCGGTCGCTGGAATGGGCGGACCGGCTCGACCGGCGTTCGGGCCGTACGGGTTGAGGACGCCCTTCCGGGGGCAGGCACCCAGCGGGTGGGCGTGGAGTGAAGGCCCGACTACCCTGGCCGTCCCTGCACCCGACCCCGCAACTGACGGAGAGCGAGCCTCCCTTGGCCTGTGACCTGTGGCTGGTCCCCCTCGTCGACGTGCTGTGCCACAGCCCCGACAACCCCTTCGCCGAAGAGATCGCCGTCTACGACCAGGCGCTGACCGCGGCCGGCCTGCCCACCGTGCCCGTCTACGCGTACATGCCGGGGCTCTCCGGGGACGTCGCCCCGGTCGCCGGGTTCGACTACGAGGCCCTGCACTTCCTGCGCCGCGCCTATCTGCTCCAGATGTGCGGTCTGCCCGTCGAACCGGTCGGCGAGCTCGGCGGGGACTACGAGCAGCTCCTGGAGATGTTCGAGGCCACCGCCCAGCAGTCCCACCTGGTGTGGCACTACGACCACGCCGGCGCCTACGTGCCGGTCGACTTCCCCGTGCCGCTGACCAACGACGAGCTCCTGGAGGGCGGCGGGCCGCTCGGCTCCTCGCACGGCCTGCTGCGCGAGCTGGAGTTCGTCGCGCCCGCGATCGGCATCGACCCGGCCAACCCGCCGTCCGCGCCGCGGCCCCCGGAGCGGCCCACCGCCCTGGACGAGCCCGCGGCTCCCGCCCCGTACCAGGACGACAGCCCCTTCGCGCGCGAGCGGCACGTGTGGCTGGGACTCCACGCGGCGGCGACCCGGAGCCTCGGCCAGGGCTCCATGATCATCCTGAGCTGACACGCCGGCCCTCCGCAGGGTCGGGCGTCAGCCCCCTCCCGTACGGGTACGGATACGGCCAGGGGCCCGCCGTACCCGTACGGGACCGCCCGTAAGGGCCTCAGCCCGCCCCCGCCACCCCCCGTTCCTGGGCGGCTCCGGCTGCCGCGGCGCGTTCCGCGCCTCAGCGGGGCTTCCGGCTGCCGCAGCGCGACCTCCGCCGCCCTCAGTAGGGCTCCGGCTGCCTCAGCGTGGCTCCGGCGGGCGCTGGCGGGGCATGTTCGGGCGGGTGCCCGGCGGGAGCGGGAAGCGACCGGAGGGGTGGCCGCTCTCCGGCCGGGCCGGGGTCGTGCCGACCGACTGCAGGGCCAGCGGCGCCGGGCCCGAGCGGAACTCGACCATCCAGTCCGCCGTCTCGGCCCGCACCAGCTCCGTCACGTCCTCCGAGAAGCGGCGCAGCACGCCCAGGCAGCGCTCGGCGGCCTCGCTGGCCGTGCCCTCCGTGGGGCCCAGGACCTCGCGCACGCTCTCCGACGCCCAGTCGAACTGGAGCGCCTGCAGCCGACGCTGCACGGCCTGCGCGGTGGCCACGTCCCTGATCCAGCCCGAGGTCAGGCCGAAGTAGCGGTCACAGGCCAGACAGGCCGCGCCGAGCAGCAGCGACAGATAGCCCCAGCCGGCCGTCCCTTCGGCCGCCCCGGTCAGGTCGAGCAGCGGCAGCGCGGCACCCGCGATCACGCCGAGGGCGGTGCCGATGCGCAGCGCGCGGGCGCAGCGGCGCTTCCAGACGCGGTCGGAGAGATACCACTCGGCGGTGCGCAGGGCGTTGGACTCGACCCAGCGGTAGAGCTCGTCGAGACGTTCGGCGGGCTCGCCCCAGTCGCCCAGCGGGAAGGGCGCACCGGTCAGGTCCCGGTGCGCGGTCGGGCCACCGGGCCTGCCCGGTCCTTCGGGATTCCCCGGCTGCGGCTGCATGTCCGGCTGCTGGCTCACCGGGGAACTCCTCTGTTCAGCTCAGCGCTCGTGTCCTTCTGTGACGTGCGGTGCACGTGGTGCCTGCCCTTCCTACCGCCGAATGGTGGGCTGTGGGCCCGGAATCCCGGGATTTCCGCCCGCAAGAGGGTGTTGATCAGGTAGAGGAGCCCGCAGTTTCTCACTCGAAAGTGTTGTGTCGGCACCCCGGTCGGGGACCACGTAGGCTCGGTTTACCGATCCGCATCCGCGTACGCAGACCAGCAGGAGTGAGTGACCGTGATCCCCGGTGGTGGCCAGCCCAACATGCAGCAGCTCCTCCAGCAGGCGCAGAAGATGCAGCAGGATCTCGCTCGCGCGCAGGAGGAGCTCGCCCGGACCGAGGTCGACGGGCAGGCGGGCGGCGGCCTGGTGAAGGCGACCGTGACGGGCTCCGGCGAGCTGCGCGGGCTGGTCATCGACCCGAAGGCGGTCGACCCGGAGGACACCGAGACCCTGGCCGACCTGATCGTCGCGGCCGTCCAGGCCGCCAACGAGAACGCGCAGGCGCTCCAGCAGGCCAAGCTGGGCCCGCTCGCGCAGGGCCTGGGTGGCATGCCGGGCCTGGGCTTCTGACCCGGACAGCATTCCCGTACATCTTCTGCGGCTGGTTTCCAGCCACTACCGTAAGAATCAAGCACTCCCGAGAAGGGCGTTCCGTTGTACGAAGGCGTGGTTCAGGACCTCATCGACGAACTGGGCAGGCTGCCCGGCGTCGGTCCCAAGAGCGCGCAGCGGATCGCCTTCCACATCCTCCAGGCCGAGCCGACGGACGTGCGCCGGCTCGCCCAGGCGCTCCTGGAGGTCAAGGAGAAGGTCCGGTTCTGCGCGGTCTGCGGCAACGTGGCCCAGCAGGAGCAGTGCAACATCTGCCGTGACCCGCGCCGGGACCGGACCGTCATCTGCGTGGTCGAGGAGCCCAAGGACGTCGTCGCGATCGAGCGGACCCGTGAGTTCCGCGGGCGCTACCACGTGCTCGGCGGCGCGATCAGCCCCATCGAGGGCGTCGGCCCGGACGACCTGCGGATCCGGGAGCTGCTCGCGCGGCTCGCGGACGGCACCGTCACGGAGCTGATCCTGGCCACCGACCCGAACCTGGAGGGCGAGGCCACCGCGACGTACCTGGCGCGGATGATCAAGCCCATGGGCCTGAAGGTGACCCGTCTCGCCAGCGGTCTGCCGGTCGGCGGCGACCTGGAGTACGCCGACGAGGTCACCCTGGGGCGTGCCTTCGAGGGGCGGCGGCTGCTAGATGTATGACGACCGGGTCCGTGCGCACGACGGCGCACTCTCAGGGAGGCTCCTCGATGTCTGACGCCACGCTGCACTCCATCACGCAGGACCCGGACGACTTCGCCGTCCAGATCGCGGACTCGATCGAGAGCTTCATCGTCGCGACGACCGAGGTCGCCAAGGGCGACGAGCCCGACAGCGCGGTGCCGTTCCTGCTCCTGGAGGTCTCCCAGCTGCTGCTCGCGGGCGGGCGGCTCGGCGCGCACGAGGACATCGTCCCGGACGAGCGCTACGAGCCCGACGCGGGTCCCGACATGGACGTGGACGACCTGCGCGAACGCTTCGCGGTCATGCTGGAGCCGGTGGACGTCTTCTCGGAGGTCTTCGACCCGTACGAGCCGCGCAAGGCGCCGGTGCCGGCCCGGATCTCCGACAACCTCGCCGACATCGTCCTCGACCTGCGGCACGGCCTCGCCCACTACCGGGCCGGCCGGACCAGCGAGGCGCTGTGGTGGTGGCAGTTCTCGTACTTCTCCAACTGGGGCCCCACCGCCTCCGCGACCCTGCGCGCCCTGCAGTCCCTGGTCGCCCACGTCCGCCTCGACCAGCCGCTCGCCGCGCTCGACGGGCTGGACACGGACGAGGACCTCACGGAGGAGGACCTCGCCGAGGAGGCGGGTCGCGTGATGGCGGCGGAGCTGGGCGGCCTGGGCCGGCCCCAGGCCTGACGGGCCCCTGCAGCCCACCGGGGTGGGAGCGGGCCCTGAAGCCGCCCCACTTCCACGGGGTGCGAGCGGGTCCTCCGGCCGACCGTGGTGCGAGCGGGTCCTTCAGGGCCTTCAGGGCCTTCAGGGCCTTCAGAGCCGCCCCGCCTCCACTGTGGGCCGAGCGGCCTTCAGCCGGCCGGGGTGCGAGCGGCTCCTCCGGCCGACCGCGGTGCGGGCGGTTCCTGTAGGGCCTTCAGAGCCGCCCCGCCTCCACGATCCGGCTCAGGAAGCGACGGGTGCGCTCGTGCACGGGCGCACCGAAGACCTCGGCCGGGGTGCCGCGCTCCAGGACGACGCCGTTCTCCAGGAAGCAGACCTGGTCGGCGACCTCCCGGGCGAAGCCCATCTCGTGGGTGGCGATGACCATCGTCATGCCCTCCTCCTTGAGGTCCCGCACCACGTTCAGGACCTCGCCGACCAGCTCAGGGTCGAGCGCCGCGGTGACCTCGTCGAGGAGCAGCAGCCGCGGCCGGCTCGCCAGGGCGCGGGCGATCGCCACGCGCTGCTGCTGGCCGCCGCTGAGCCGGTCCGGGTACTCGCCCGCCTTGTCGCCCAGTCCGAGCCGGTCGAGCAGCTCGCGGGCCCGCTCCTCGGCCGCCCGCCGCTCGGCCCGGTGGACCCGGCGCGGGGCGAGGGTGATGTTGTCGAGCACGCTCATGTGCGGGAAGAGGTTGTACGCCTGGAAGACGACGCCGATCCGGCGCCGTACGGCGTCGGCGTCGACGCGCGGGTCGGTGATCTCCTCGCCGTCGAGGAAGATCGCGCCGTCGTCGACCTCCTCCAGCAGGTTGGAGCAGCGCAGCAGGGTCGACTTGCCGGAGCCGGAGGCGCCGATGAGGACCGTGACCGTGTGCTGCGGGACCGCCAGGTCGACGTCGCGCAGGACGACCGTGGGCCCGTAGGTCTTGCGGACGGACTCCAGGCGGAGGACCGGGGTCTGCGTCATACCGTGCCTCCCTGCGACTGGCGCCGGTTCATGCGGGCCGTGACCCAGTCGGTGAAGCGGGTCATGGGGATGGTGAGCACGACGAAGACGAGGCCCGCGACGACGTACGGGGTGTAGTTGAAGGTCTTGCTGGACAGGATCTGCGCCGCGTACACGGCGTCGACCGCGCCGGCGATGGACACCAGGCCGGTGTCCTTCTGCAGCGAGACCAGGTCGTTGAGGAGCGGCGGCACGACCCGGCGTACGGCCTGGGGCAGCACGACGAAGCGCATGGTCTGCGCGCTCGACAGGCCGAGCGAGCGGGCGGCGGCCCGCTGGCTGGGGTGGACGCTCTCGATGCCGGCCCGGAACACCTCGGCCATGTACGCCGAGTAGGTCAGCACCAGGGCCGCACCGCCGAGGACCACCGGGTCGGTGGGGACGCCCTGGAGGCGCAGCGCGGGCACGCCGAAGATCACCGCGAGCAGGCAGATGATGAGCGGCAGGCCGCGGAAGAAGTCGACGTACGCGGTGGCGAGGGCGCGCAGCGGGAAGAGGGCCGGACCGCGCAGGGTGCGGGCGACGGCGAGCAGCAGGCCGAGGACGAGCGTGACGGCGCCGCAGACGACGAGCAGGCGCAGGTTGAGCCACAGGCCGTCGAGGACCTGGGGCAGTGCCTGGCGCGCGTACTCGGCGCTGAAGAAGGTCTCCTTCGTGCGCGGCCAGCCGGGGGAGCCGGTGACGACGAAGTAGAGCACCGCCAGGGTGACGGCGGTGCTGAGGGCGGCGACCGCGGTCGCGCGGCGGGTGCGGGAGCGCTTGTGGCGCTCGCGCTCGATCCGCCGCGCGGAGGGCGTGTACGCCTCCTCGGGCGCGCCGCCGGGAGCGTCCCGGGGTGCGTCCTCGGACGCGTCTTCCTTCGTGACGGTCACTTGAGCACCGGCGCGCCCGCCGCCTCGGACAGCCACTGCTTCTCGATCGCGGCGAGGGTGCCGTCCTTGCGGAGGGCGTCGACGGCCTGCGAGACGCAGGAGGTCAGCGCGGAGCCCTTGTCGAGGACGAGGCCGAACTGCTCCCGGGCGCCGCCGGTGGTCTCGAACTGGCCGACGACCTCGGCCTCGGGGACCTCGGCGCCGGTGATGTAGAACGCGGTGGGCAGGTCCACGACGATCGCGTCGACCTGGCCGTTCTTGAGGGCGGCCTTGGCGAGGTCGTTCTTCTGGAAGACGGCCGGCTGCTGGTCCGGCGCGATCTGCTGGTTGATCACGTCGAGGCTGGTCGTGCCGACCTGTGCGCCGAGCTTGGCGCCCTTGAGGTCGGCGAGGCTCGTGGCCTTGGCGGCCTTGGAGGACTTGAGGGCGATGACGGCCTGGCGGACGTCGTAGTAGCCGCTGGACAGGTCCACGGCCTTGCGGCGGTCCTCGTTGATCGACACCTGGTTGATGTCGAAGTCGAAGCTCTTCTCGCCGGGCGCGAAGGCGTTGTTGAAGGCGACCTTCTGCCAGGCGACGTCGCCCTCGGCGAAGCCGAGCTTCTGGGCGACGGCGTACGCGACGGCGGACTCGTAGCCCTTGCCGTTGGCCGGGTCGTCGTCCTGGAACCAGGGGGCGTACGCGGGGGTGTCGGTGCCGACGGTCAGCTTGCCCTTGGCCTTGGTGGCCAGCGTGCCGGGGGCGCAGGACGCGGGCTTCCCGGCGGCCGACGCGGAGGCGGAGGGGCCGCCGGTGCTCTCGGGCTGCGGCGCGCAGCCGGACGCGGCGAGGGCGACGAGGACGGAGGCCGCTGCCAGGGTGAGGCTGTGACGTGGACGCATGCCCGGAGATTGGCACCCGTCCGGGCGTCTGTCCAGGTCACGAGGGTGCCGTCTCGTATGCCGAAACGTTTGTTGAGGGGGTGTGACGGCGGTGTTGCCGGAGGACCGGGCGGGCCGGTGATCACGTTCTGAGCCGCGCGTCTCACCATGCGATATACCGGTGGCGTTTCAGCGTCCCTCGTTAGACTGAGCCGACCGCAGTGCCAGCTGTGGCTAGGACTGAGCGAGGAGCGCACGTGGGCCTTGTCGTGCAGAAGTACGGAGGCTCCTCCGTTGCCGATGCCGAAGGCATCAAGCGCGTCGCCAAGCGGATCGTGGAAGCCAAGAAGAACGGCCACCAGGTGGTCGTCGTGGTATCCGCGATGGGCGACACGACGGACGAGTTGATCGATCTCGCCGAGCAGGTATCCCCGATGCCGGCCGGCCGTGAGTTCGACATGCTGCTGACCGCCGGAGAGCGGATCTCCATGGCCCTGCTGGCCATGGCGATCAAAAACCTGGGCCACGAGGCCCAGTCGTTCACGGGCAGCCAGGCCGGTGTCATCACCGACTCGGTCCACAACAAAGCGCGCATCATCGATGTCACGCCGGGCCGTATCCGCACGGCGCTCGACGAGGGCAACATCGCCATCGTCGCCGGCTTCCAGGGCGTGTCCGCCGACAAGAAGGACATCACCACCCTGGGCCGCGGCGGCTCCGACACGACCGCCGTCGCCCTGGCCGCCGCGCTCGACGCCGAGGTCTGCGAGATCTACACCGACGTCGACGGCGTGTTCACGGCCGACCCGCGCGTGGTGAAGAAGGCGAAGAAGATCGACTGGATCTCCTTCGAGGACATGCTGGAGCTCGCCGCCTCCGGCTCCAAGGTGCTGCTGCACCGGTGCGTCGAGTACGCACGCCGCTACAACATCCCGATCCACGTCCGCTCCTCCTTCTCGGGGCTGCAGGGCACGTGGGTCAGCAACGAACCGACAGGGGATCTGAAGGTGGAGCAGGCCATCATCTCCGGTGTCGCGCACGACACCTCCGAGGCCAAGATCACGGTCGTCGGCGTGCCGGACAAGCCGGGCGAGGCCGCGGCCATCTTCCGGGCCGTCGCGGACGCCGAGATCAACATCGACATGATCGTGCAGAACGTGTCCGCCGCCTCCACCGGGCTCACGGACATCTCCTTCACCCTCCCCAAGGCCGAGGGCCGCAAGGCCATCGACGCCCTGGAGAAGACGAAGACCACGATCGGCTTCGACTCGCTCCGCTACGACGACCAGATCGGCAAGATCTCCCTCGTCGGCGCCGGCATGAAGACGAACCCCGGCGTCACCGCGGACTTCTTCAAGGCGCTGTCCGACGCGGGCGTGAACATCGAGCTGATCTCCACCTCGGAGATCCGCATCTCGGTCGTCACCCGCGCCGACGACGTCAACGAGGCCGTCCGCGCCGTCCACACCGCCTTCGGTCTGGACAGCGACTCGGACGAGGCCGTCGTGTACGGCGGCACCGGCCGCTGACCGCCGGAAGCCTCCGATGAGCGGCAAACCGACGCTCGCGGTCGTGGGAGCGACCGGGGCCGTCGGTGCGGTGCTGCTCCAGATGCTCACGCACCACGCGGACGTCTGGGGCGAGATCCGACTCCTCGCCTCCTCCCGCTCGGCCGGCCGGAAGGCAGCCGTGCGGGGGGAGGAGTGCGAGGTCCTCGCGCTGAGCGAGGAGAACCTGACGGGCGTCGACGTCGCCCTCTTCCTCGTGCCCGACGACGTCGCCGCGCGCTGGGCGCCGATCGCCGCCGCCAAGGGCACGGTGGTCGTCGACACCTCCACGGCCTTCCGGGCCGACCCCGACGTGCCGCTCGTGGTCCCCGAGATCAATCCGCACGCCGTACGAATCCGGCCGCGCGGCATCGTCGCGAGCCCCGGCTGCACCACCCTGGCACTGATCGTCGCCGTGGGCGCGCTGCACGCCGAGTTCGGCCTCACGGAGCTCGTGGTCACCGCCCAGCAGGCCGCCAGCGGCGCCGGACGGGCGGGTACGGGCGCACTGCGCGAGCAGCTGGCCCTGGTCGCCGACGGGGAGCTCGGCACGCACCCCGGCGACGTACGCCGGGCCGTCGGTGATCACACCGGGCCCTTCCCCGGTCCCCTCGCCCTGAACGTGCTGCCCTGGTCCGGGGCGCCCGCCGCCGACGGCTGGTCCTCGGAGGAGCTGGGCGTCCGCGAGGAGACCCGCAAGATCCTCGGTCTGCCGGGCCTGCGCGTCGCCGCCACCTGCGTCCGGGTGCCCGTGGTGACCGGGCACTCCGCCTCGGTGCACGCCCGCTTCGAGCGCCCGCTGACCGTCGAGCGCGCCCATGAGGTCCTGGCGACCTCGCCCGGTGTGGTGCTGTACGACGACCCGGCCACGGGCGACTTCCCGACCCCCGCCGACGTGGTGGGCACCGACCCGACCTGGGTGGGCCGGGTGCGGCGGTCGATGGACGACGAGCGGGCCCTGGAGTTCTTCGTGTGCGGCGACAACCTGCGCAAGGGTGCGGCACTGAACGCCGTGCAGATCGCGGAGCAGATCGCGGGACAACGCGCGGAACAACCCGGGGAACAACTCGCGGAACAATTCGGGGAACAACTCGCGGAACAATTCGGGGAACAACCCGGGGAACGACGCGCGGACCGGGTCGCCGAGGACGGTGTCTGACCGAACGTGGCCGGATCTGTCGGTCCGCCCGTTCCCCGGTGTCCGGAAATCGGCATCGCCTCACCGTTGAAGTTTGTAGGATCTGTGAAAGCCCTGTGAGCAAATCGGCTTCAGATGGCTCTTGATCAGGTCATATGTCCTGGACGACGATGCTGTTCCGTCCCCTCTGCAACCGGTGGCCGGGCGGGAGGCGTCTTCGCGTGCACCCAGGAGCATGTGACGTGGAGCACGCCGCACACAGCGGGGCATCGGGGGAGAACGGGTACGCAATGAGGGCATACGACGCGCCGCGAAAACCGGTGCCGTACGCGTACAACCCTGACGGGGGGAAGCGTGTCCAACAGGCGTGGCAGAGGTACTCGACATCGCAGCGGTCATCCCGTTGCACGGCACCGCGGTGCGACCGCTCAGGCGGCCGCGCCCGGTCGGCGGCATCCCGGTGATCGCGCCCGTGCCCATGAGGACCCGTCCGGCCGCGGTGAGCGGCATCCCGGCGCCCCGCGACGGCGCTGACGACACGATGGCTGCCGGCACCACCGTCGACCACCTCACCGAGACCTACCGCGCCCACTACCGCTCGCTGCTCGGGCTCGCCGCGCTCCTCCTCGACGACACCGCCTCCTGCGAGGACGTCGTGCAGGAGGCCTTCATCCGGGTCCACTCGGCGCGCAGCCGGGTGCGCGACCCCGAGAAGACCCTGGCCTATCTGCGCCAGACCGTGGTCAACCTCTCGCGCTCCGCGCTGCGCCGGCGCATCCTCGGCCTCAAGCTGCTCTCCAAGCCCATGCCCGACATGGCCAGCGCGGAGGAGGGCGCCTACGACCAGCTGGAGCGGGACGCGCTCATCAAGGCCATGCGCGGCCTCCAGCGACGGCAGCGCGAGGTCCTCGTGCTGCGATACTTCGCGGACATGACGGAGGCGCAGGTCGCGGAGACGCTCGGGATCTCCCTCGGGTCGGTCAAGGCCTACGGCTCGCGCGGCATCGCCGCGCTGCGGGTCGCCATGGAGGCCGCGTCATGAGCGGGCCGTCGGCCGGACACGACCGGCAGGACCAGCACGACCAGCACGGTGACCGGGACGATCTGAGTGGACGCGGGATGGTGAACGAAGCGCCGGAGAACGGCACGCCCGACGAGCTGGCGCTACGGCGGCTGCTCCAGGGCGCGGTGTCCGGTCTCGAACCCTCCGACGGCGCCCTCGAGCACCTGCGCCGCGCCGTGCCGGCCCGCCGGGCCCGCAAGCGCCAGGCGGTCGTCGGCATGGCGGCCGCGGCCGTGCTCGTCGGCACGGCCGTCCCGGCCCTGGTGCACGTGGCCTCCTCGGGCGGGATCTCGGCCGACAAGGCGATCAACGCCGGGCACGGGGAGCAGGCCCAGGGCGGCACCGGCGCCGAGACCGGCATCGAGGGCGGCCGGCAGAGCTCCACGCCGCCCGCCGGCACCGCGTCGCCCGCTCCGGGAGGCTCCGCCGAGGGGGCCGGGAAGCCCACCGCGTCGGCGCAGGGCCCCGGCGGCAGCGGCGGTGACAGCACCCCGTCCGGCGGCGCCCCGGACTCCCGGCCGGTCTGCGCGGCCGACCAACTGGGCATCAGCTCGGTGCAGACCGGCGCACCCGACGCGAGCGGCAGGGTCTACGGGACCTTCCGCATCGCCAACGTCTCCGGCCGCGACTGTGTGGTCGGCGGCGCCGGCCGGGTCGGTTTCGCCACGCGCGGTGCGGCCGACGCGTCGAAGATCGCGGTCGTCGCGCACACCCCCGGGGACGCGGCCGGCGGACTGCCCGACCCCTCGCAGGAATCGGCCTCGCTGATCCTGACCCCGGACAACGCGTACGAGGTGCGGTTCGCCTGGGTGCCCAGCGAGACCTGCCCCACCACGGCCCCCAGCCCGACGCCGACCCCGAGCCCGACGACCGGCGGCGGGTCCTCGACCAGCGGCGGGGCCACCGGCTCGACCGGCACGAGCCCGGGGGAGAACACGGTCTCCACGCAGCTCGTGACGGACGGCACCCCGGCGGACGGCAGCGTCGAGGTCACGCACACGGCGGACCCGGGCGGCCCGGTGGCGGCGGCGACCATCCCCAACGCGTGCGCGGGCACGATCTACCGGACCGGGGTCCTGGACGCCTCGTGAGCGGGCCCGTGGCCCGGCCTACAGCCCGAGGGCGGCGTCCCGGGAGGCTTCCCGCTCGCGGCGCAGCAGCCGGAACCACATGAAGACCACGAAGCCGGCGAAGACGAACCACTCGGCCGTGTAGCCCAGGTTCTGGAAGGCCTTCATGTCGAGGCTCGTGCCCGCGGCGGCCGCCGCGGGCACCGGGGTGAGCCCGGCGGGGGATTGGGTCAGGGTGAGCCAGGCGTCGTAGACGTCGTCCTGCACCACGTTCACCAGCGAGGCGGCGCTGATCATGCCGAGCTGTCCCTCGGGCAGCCCGCCGGCCGCGCTCACGCCCTTCGTGCCCGCGCTCTCCGAGGCCTGCAGGGCGCCCGTCACGGTGACCTCGCCGGACGGCGGGGCGGGCGCCTTCGCGCCCGCGGGCAGCCAGCCCCGGACCACCGGAAGGGCCTTGCCGCCGTCCGTCTTCAGCAGCGTCAGGACGTACGCGCCGGAGCGGCCGTCCAGCTCGCGGCCGGGCACGAGGAACTGCTGCCCGAACCGGCCGCTGGCCCGCGCGATACGGCCCGAGGTCTCCTTGTCCACCGGCAGCAGGGAGTCCAGCGCCTCGGCGGGCCGTGCCTCCGCGTCGGGTCGCCGCTCGGCCTCCTCGTGGGATGCGACGCGGTCCTCGAACTTGCCCATCTGCCAGGTCCCCATGAACAGGCAGAACGGGATCGCCAGCAGGACGAAGACGTTGATCCCCCACCAGCGGGGCGTTCTCAGGAACCGGTACACACCCCCACGGTACGCAAGCGGGCTCAGTCCTCCGTCGGCCGGGTCCCCCGCGTTCCCAGGTGCCGTGCGGCGAAGGCGAGGTCGAGCCCGACCTGCTTGATCCGCTCGTCCACCACCAGCGAGCCGTGCCCCGCGTCGTACCGGTACACCTCGTGCACGGCGCCGCGAGCCGCGAGCCGGTCCACGTAGTTGTCGATCTGACGGATCGGGCAGCGCGGGTCGTTGACCCCAGCCGAGATGTGCACCGGTGCCTTCACCGCGTCGACGTACGTCAGGGGCGACGAGGCGGCGAACCGCTCGGGGACCTCCTCGGGCGAGCCGCCGAGCAGCGTGCGGTCCAGCGCCTTCAGGGCCTCCATCTCGTCCTCGTAGGCCGTCACGTAGTCGGCGACGGGCACGGCGGCCAGGCCGACGGCCCAGGCGTCCGGCTGGGTACCGAGGCCGAGCAGGGTGAGGTAGCCGCCCCAGGAGCCACCGGCCAGGACCAGCTTCTCCGGGTCGGCGAGGCCGCTCGCCACCGCCCACTCGCGGACCGCGGCGATGTCCTCCAGCTCGATCAGGCCGACCCGGTGCTTCAGGGCGTCCGTCCACTCCCGCCCGTAGCCGGTGGAGCCGCGGTAGTTGACCCGCACCACCGCGTAGCCGTGGTCGACCCAGGCCGCCGGGCCGGAGGCGAAGGCGTCACTGTCGTGCCAGGTCGGGCCGCCGTGCACCTCGAAGACCGTCGGGAAGGGACCCTCGCCCTCCGCCGGGCGCTGCACCAGGGCGTGCACGCGGCCGCCGGGGCCCTCCACCCACACGTCCTCCACCGGCACCGACGGCGGCGCCTTGGGGCCGGGAGGGTCGAGGACGACCGAGCCGTCGGTGGAGCGCACGACCGGCGGCCGGGCGGCCGAGGACCACAGGTACTCCACGGAGCCGTCCGGGCGGGCCGTCGCGCTGGACACCGTGCCGGCCGGGGTCTCGACCCGGACCAGGGCGCCGGTGCCGATCTCGTACCGCCAGAGCTCGCTGCGGGCCTCGAAGCTGTGCACGACCAGGAGGCCCGAGCCGTCCGGATACCACTCGGCCGACACGTCGCCCGGCAGGTCGAGCCGCAGGTCGGTCTCGGCGCCCGTGGCCACGTCCCACAGCATCGGCTCCCAGCGCCCGCGCCGCTGGTGCCCGACGAGCAGCCGGGTGTCGCCGGCCACCGGGGCGAAGCCGAGCACGCTCAGGCCCAGTTCCTCGGTGCCGCCCTTGGTGTCGTCGAGCTCGGCGAGCACCGACGCGTCCGCCGCGCGCAGCACCCGGATCGCCGAGTGCATCGCGTCCCCGTGCTCGGTGTGCTCGACGGCGACCAGCCGCGCGTCGTGCGACAGGTCGCCCACGCCGGCCGACTCCCGGTGCCGGTAGATCTCCACGGGGGCGTCGGCGCCCGGGCGCAGCAGGTGCACGGTCGAGCCGTCCTCGTCCGTCGAGCGGCCCACCACGACCGTGCCGTCCCGGCCGAGGGCGAGGCCCGCGGGGTAGGACGCGGCGAGCCCGGGCACGGAGGCCTCGTCCGGGCCGCCGGCGAAGGGCTGGCGCATCCACACGCCGAACTCGTCGCCGTCGGTGTCCGCGAACCACCAGATCCACTGCCCGTCCGGGCTCAGCGTGCCGTCCGTCGTGCCGTTCGGCCGGTCGGTGACCTGGCGCTGCGCGCCGCTCGCGCGGTCCCACGCGTACAGCTCGTACGTCCCCGTCGCGTTCGACACGAACAGCGAGCGGTCCGGGGCCTCCTCGGCCCACTCGGGCAGCGAGACCCGAGGCGCGCGGAAGCGCTGCTCCCAGGCCGGGGCTGCGGCGAAGTCCTTGTCCCTGCTGTCGTTGCTCTCCGTCATGCAGCCATCATGCTCCGCCCGGCCGACAAATCGTTCGCCCCGTCCGCAGCCTGTGGATAACCTCCCGGGCATGTACGCACCCACCCCCGACGACTGGCACGCGGCCAACCGCGCCCGCTGGGACGAGCGCGTCCCCCTCCACGTCGCCAGCGAGTTCTACGACCTCGACGCCTTCCTCGCCGGCAAGGACGCGCTGCGCGACTTCGAGCTCGCGGAGGTCGGTGACGTCACCGGACGCTCGCTGCTGCACCTCCAGTGCCACATCGGCCTGGACACCCTGTCCTGGGCGCGGCACGGCGCGGCCCGCGTGGTCGGCCTGGACTTCTCCGAGCCGGCCGTGGACGTCGCCCGCTCCCTCGCGGCCGACCTCGGCCTGTCGCAGGAGCGGGCCGCGTTCGTCGCCGCCGACGCCTACGACGCGGCCGAGGCGGTGCCGGACTCCTCGTACGACGTCGTCTACACCGGCGGCGGGGCGCTGAACTGGCTGCCCGACATCGAGCGCTGGGCGGAGACGGCCGCCTCGCTGGTCGCGCCCGGCGGCTTCCTCTACGTCGCCGAGTTCCACCCGATCACCGACTCGTTCGACGACGAGACGGCGACCCGGCTGGTCAACGACTACTTCGTGCGCGAGCCGTGGGTGGACACCTCGTCCGGCACGTACGCGGACCTGGACGCCGCCACCGTCCACAACCGCAGCGTGGAGTGGGTGCACCCGGTCGGCGAGGTCGTCACGGCGATCGCGAAGGCGGGGCTGCGGATCGAGTTCCTGCACGAGCACGACGTGACGCTGTTCCCGCGCTTCGAGGCCCTCGCGCGCCACGAGGACGGCTACTACCGCTTCCCGTCCGACCGGCCCCGCTTCCCGCTGATGTACTCGATCAGGGCCTCGAAGGCGTAGCCGGCGGCGTGAGCCTGATGACGGCGCGCCCGCCCGCCAGATCCACCGTGGAGCGGTGCGGCGGGGCGCCGTCCTCCTCGTCGTCGCGCATCACGAGGGAGCTCTGCCGCTCCTTCAGCTCGTTCTGCTTGCCCTGCGAGAAGGTGGCGTGGAGCTGCTCGAAGCCGGTCGACGACACCTGACCGCCGCGCCGCCCCCGCCCGGTGGCGCGCAGGATCTGATCGCCGAAGGCGATCGCGGTCAGCAGGATGACCAGACCGGGCAGCGTCACGAACACGGCGAACTCCATGCCCGCCATTCTGACCCGCCGGGGGCCCTGCCGCACCGGTCCCTCGGAGGACCCGGGCGGTGGACGTCCGGCCGCACGCGGTGCGTCCGGCGCCCGTCCGTCCGGACGCCTCGACGCGCGGTGCGCGGTGCGCGCACCGAACTCCGCCACGGGGAAGGCGAGATGGCCCGCGCCGCGGACCACGCCACGCGCGCGTGCGGCGGCCGACCGCGGTGCGGCGCCGTCATCGGAGCCACCCGCACCCGTCGCCCTCCCCGCCCGGAAGCGGAGCCCGCGCGGTCGCCCCGCGGAACAAGTCCGGCTGTCGGCAACGGTGTCTACGATGACGGCATGTTCGCCTATGCCGTGGCCGCCGTCTTCCTCCTCCTGTTCGGAGCCGGTGTGCTGCGCGACCGGCGTCGCTTCAGCAACGCGGTGTACCTGGGCCTCGCCGTCACGTTCCTCGGTCTGGGGCTGCTCGCCGGGCTGGCGGACGCCCCGCCCGGTGTCGGCGTGACGGTCGTGGTGATCCTGCTGCTCGTGCTGTCGCTCGGGCCGGTGGCGCTGGCCGGGCTGCTGTGCGCCAACGGCGTCAAGATGGTCCGCAAGGAGGGCAGGCGCCCCGCCAACCTGCTGTCGCTGCTCGCCGGGCTCGGCATGTTCGGCGTGATGGGCCTGATGGGCGCCGCCGTCCTCTCCCGCTCCACGACCCTCGGCATAGTCGTCGGCACCCTCCTGATGGTCCTCGGCTACGTCTCCTTCCTCTTCCTCTGCTTCGTCGGCTACGCCTTCCTCTACGGCCGGATGCGCATCCGCCGCGACGCCGACTACGTCGTCGTCCTCGGCTCCGGTCTGATCGGCGGCCGCCGCGTACCGCCTCTGCTCGCGAGCCGGCTCGACCGCGGCCGTGAGGTGTACGCGACGCTGGCCGAGCGCCGCGAGGTGGACCGGCAGCCGCTGCTGATCACCTCCGGCGGACAGGGCCCCGACGAGGAGCTGCCCGAGTCGCACGCGATGGCCGACTACCTGGTGGAGCGCGGCTTCCCGGCGGAACGGATCGTGCGCGAGGACCGTTCGCGCACGACCGAGGAGAACCTGCTCTTCAGCCACGCCCTGATGGAGGCCGAGCGTCCCGGTTCCGAGTGCGTGATCGTCACCAACAACTTCCACGCCTTCCGGGCCGCCCTGATGGCCCGGAAGGCGGGGGTCAACGGTCAGGTGGTCGGCTCGCCGACCGCCGCCTACTTCTGGCCGAGCGCGACCATGCGCGAGTTCGCGGCGGTCTTCCTCCAGTACAAGACCGTCAACCTGGCGATCTGCGGGGCGCTGGTCCTCATGGGCGGGCTCGCGTACATCGCCGCGGCGGTCTGACCGTCCTACCCTGGAGGGAGCGGCTCTGCGCGGAGGCGACGACATGAGAGCTCGGCACCACTTCCACATCGAGTACCGGGGCCACTCGGTGAGCGCCACCGTCCAGACCGGTCACCACCCGGTCGTCGAGGTCCTGGTGGACGGCAAGGAGACGGGCCACGCCACGACGCGTGACGACCGCCCGGTCACCGTCCACGTCGAGCTGCCGAGCGACCCGCCGATCCCCGTGAGCATCCGCGCGACCCCGGGTCCGGGCGTACCGCGCTGCCTGCTGCTCGGGCCGGAGGAGCCCGAGGGGCATGTCATGGCGCCCCGCATCTATTAGGGCGGTCCGCCGGGAGCCGGGAGCCGGGAGCCGGGGGCCGGGAGCCGAGGGCCGGGAGGTGCGCGCCGGGAGCCGCGCGCTTCGAGCCGGGAGCTGGGAGCCGCGCGCCGGGAGCCGCGCCCACGAGTCATCCGGACGGAGCACCGGCCGGCGTACCGGACGGGTGCACCGGCCGGTGTCGGCTAGCTGAGCCAGGCCATCCCGATCAGCAGGAAGACCACGAAGGCGACGGCTCCGGCCACGGCGGCGGTCCTGCGGGGGCGGCGCCGTGAGATCGCGGCCAGCGGGTTCTCGGCGGGAGCCTGGGCCCGGCGGGACCGCGCGGGAGCGGGTGCCGCGGCCTGCTGGGGCGCGGGCTGTGCGACCGGCGGACGGCCGGGCTGCGGCGCGGGCGGCCGGTGGTGCGCCCGGGGCCGGTGCGCCGAGGGCCGGTGCGTCGTTTGCGCCCCGGCGTGGTGCGCGGGCGGGACGGCCCTGGGCGGGGGCGCGGTCCGGTGCCCGGTCGGGGCGGGGCCGGGCGGCACCGCCTGCGGGAGCGGCAGCGGCTGGTCGCGCCAGGAGCCGGAGGCGAACCAGTCGGCGATGGCCTGCGCGGCGGGCCGCTGCTCGGGCTGCTTGGCGAGCAGCGTCAGCAGGAACGCCTCGAACGCGGCGGGCATCGCGGTGCCGAGCTGCCGCGGCGGCGTCGGCGGGGTGTCGATGTGCTGGTAGAGCAGCGCGGTCGCGGTGTCGGCGCGGAACGGGGTCTGCCCGGTGAGCAGTTGGTAGAGCACGCAGCCCAGCGAGTACACGTCCGAGGCGGGCGACGCGGGGTTCCCCAGGGCCCGCTCGGGCGCCAGGTAGAGCCCCGTACCGACGATCTGCCCGGTGGTGGTGAGTGCGGCCGAGGGGTCGTCGACGAAGCGCGCGATGCCGAAGTCGGCCAGTTTCACGGTGCCGTCGGAGTCCCTCAGGAGGTTGCCCGGCTTGATGTCCCGGTGCACCACGCCCTGCCGGTGCGCCGCGGCGAGGCCCGCCGCCGCGTGCGCGGCCACCGTCGCGACCTGCTCGGCGGAGAGGAACACGGGCCGCCCCGGGGCGGCCGCCAGGCTGTCGCCCTGCACCAACTCCATGACCAGGTAGAGCTTTCCGTCCCAGGTCCCGAAGTCGAAGACGCCGACCACGTGCGGATGGCTCAGCCGGGCCGCGGTCTGCGCCTCCAGGCGGAAACGGTCGGCCGCCGACGGGTCGTGCTCGTGACCCAGCATCAGCTTCACGGCCACATCGCGCCCGAGCACCTCGTCGGTCGCCCGCCACACCTCGCCCATGCCGCCACGTCCGACACACACTTGGAGCCGATATCGGTCCGCGACCAGCACCTGTGACCCACCCTTCCCTCTGGACGCCTCATCGTAGAGCGGCTCTTGGAGGGGCCCTGCGGCGCGTCCGCCGGTACGGCGCCGGTCCCCGGGTCCGGCGCCCTGCCCTGCCGATGCGCGGGATCAGCAGAGGTCGGCCGGCAGCCAGCCCTTGGCCACCGCACGGCAGCCCGCCTGGAAGCGGCTGCGGGCTCCCAGGAGTTCCATCAGGTCGGCGGCGATGCGGCGCGCCGTGCGGGGCGAGACGCCCAGGCGTTTGGCCACGGCCTCGTCGGTGAGCCCCTGGCCGAGGAGGTGGAGTGCCGCCTGCTCCTGGGCGTTCAGGCCGTGCGCGTCGCGCTCGCGGGTCGGCGTGCCGAGCGGGGTGGCGCGGGTCCAGATGGTGTCGAAGAGCGCGCCGAGCGCGGTCAGGGTGCCGGTTCCGGTCAGCACCAGGGCGCCGGCCGAGGTGTTCTCGTCGTCGACGGGGACGATGGCGATCCTGCGGTCCAGGATGGTCAGCCGGACCGGGAGGGAGGGGGCGGTGCGCACCTCGCCGCCGTGCTCCGAGAGCCACTTCGCGTAGGAGACGGTCGCCGGGCTGTTGCGGACGCTGTCGAGGTACAGGGTCCGCATGCGGACGCCGCGTTCGAGGAGCGCCTGGTCCTGCGGGCGGGCCGCCGCCATGTTGGCCGCCTGCTGGCCGCCGCCGGGGGCCAGGGCGAGGACCTCCTCGCGTACGTCGCGGACGAGGAGCCGGATGCGGTCCCTGATCTCCTCCAGGCCGTCGAGCCGCTCGATTCCGTCGATGTTCTGATGCGCCCTGGACGTGGTGAAATCCGCGGCCAATTGCGCGGCGGCCAGTCGGATTTGTTCGATCCGGTGCTGCTCGGCCGCGACGCGTTCTTCCTGGCGGGCCATGAGGGCCTGAATCGCCATCTCCGGATTGACCGCGCGGAATGTGTGCGGACTGTCGAAAGGCGTTCTTACCAAAGCCAGTTCACTGAGTTTGTCAAGAGCGTCGCGAAGTTCGTTCTCTGTCAGGTTCAACGGGCCCTGAAGATCGAGCAGATCGGCCTGTGGATGGGCGAGTATCGCCCGATAGACCCGTGTGCAGGTTTCGTCTAACCCCAGGACATGCAGCAAGAGGTTCCCCGTTTGTGTCGGTCAAGACTGTCGCTGGCGTGTGCGCGGCGGGTGATGAAGCGTTTCTGCGCAGTGTGTGCACAGTGTGTGCGTCAGGAGGAGGATCGCGGAACCCGGCGGGCCGTGCAACTGGTCCGCCCTTGCGGCGGCATGGCATATTCCGGCCATGGCCTCAATGGTCCCGGTTTGGCACTTGATGCCGGGTGTGCCGCCGTCCGACGCTCGACGGATGATTCTCGTGCACGTTCGCATTCGATCACCCGAGGCCCTTCCCGAACGGGATGTGCTCGTGCGAATTCTTTCCGGGCAGGTAACCCCCGGGGAACGCGTGGAACACTTCAGCATCCACCCCGCCGGACCCGGCTCCGTCACCGTCGGCTGTTTCGTGCCGGCCGAATCCCTCTTGATCGCGGAAAGCGTGGCGCTCGCCGTCGTCCAGCGTGCCGTGCGGGCCTCTCCGGTCCTCAAGGGTGCGTGGATCACCAGTAGTTCGGGCGCCATCGTGGGGGAGTACTTCGAGCGGCTCCGCGATTCCGCAGGTCACGATGGACGGTCTATGCGATTGCCGGATCAGGACATCGCGGATTGCTGACAGGGGCCCCGGCCCCGGGCGAATCTCTTCTCACCGACAGCGCACCGGCCGGGAACGAACGGCCGGGGCGGTCGGTGGCCGGGACCGTCACCGCGGGACGTACCGGCCGGAAGCGCCGTCAGCAGACCCTCAGAAGCCAAAGGAGTACGTCGTGTCTCGCAGCCGTGTCCTCTTCCCCAAGCTCGCCGCGGTCGTCACCCTCGTCGCCCTGCCCGCCCTGGGCGGCGCCGGCCTCGTCGCCACCGGCACGACGGCGGACACCCGGATCACCGCCGACGCCACGCCGGCGCCGACCGCCACGCCGTCCACGGGCAAGGACACCACGGGCTGGGAGTGAACCCCGGCGCCGAGCCGCCCCGCCCCTCCTGGAGGTGACATGAGCACGTCTGTCGTCGAACGGCCCGCACGCTTCGCGACGCTCCTCCAGTCCTACCGGGCGACCGAGGGGCTCACCCAACAGCAGCTCGCCGACTTCGCCACCCTCAGCGTCCGGGCCGTCCGCGACCTGGAGCACGGGAGGGCGGAACGCCCCCGACGGGACACCGTCCGCCTGCTCGCCGAGGCCCTCCGGCTCGATCCGGCCCGACGAACGGAGTTCGAACGGGCCGCCGCCGCCCGGAGCGGCCCCCCGCCCCGCACCGCCGACGCATTCGCCGACGCGTCCGCAGACACACCCACCGACGCACTTGCCGTCGCACCCGCTGACGCATTCGCCGACGCGTCCGCAGACACACCCGCAGACACGCCCGCCGACGCGACCAGCGGTACCCGTACCCGTCCTCCCGACCTGATCGACCGGCCGTCCTCCGCAGGCCCCCGCACCTACGAGTACAGCACCGTCCTGCTCGACTCGCTCGCGTCCGACTCGAGCGACGGCGAGTGGTCACGCGCCCTCAACGACCTGGCCGGACAAGCCTGGCGCCTGGTCTCGGTGGACCGCGGCGTGGCCTTCCTGGAGCGCCGGCTCGGCTGACGGCCGGGCCCGCCCGCACCCCGCGCGCCGCGATCCGGCGCCGGCCCGCGCTCGAAGGGCCCGCGGTCCCTCGCGGCCCTCGTTCCCTCGGACTTCCCTTCTGAAGGTTGATATGCAGCTATCACAGGCCGGGGCACCCCCCGCCAGGAATGCCCTGCACGTCGTGGTCACCAGCGTCGCGTCCGACTCGCACACCTGGAACCTCATCTACCTCCAGCTCCTCCTGGAAGAGCTCGGCCACCAGGTGACCAACCTCGGAGCCTGTGTCCCGGACGACCTCATGGTCGACGAGTGCCGCCGGCTGCGCCCCGACCTCGTCGTCATCAGCAGCGTCAACGGCCACGGCCACCACGACGGCCTGCGGGTCATCGGCCGGCTCCGCGACTGCCCGGAGCTCCGGGAGACCCCGGTCGTCATCGGCGGCAAGCTCGGCATCACCGGCGGCGGCGACCACGGCCCCCTGGAGGAGCTGCGCGCCGCCGGATTCGACGCCGTCTTCGAGGACGGCACGGGCATCGCACGGTTCCAGGGCTTCGTCCGCGCGCTTCCGCCCAGAGTGATGGCGAGAGTGACGGCATGAGCGGCGGCTTCGGGGCCTTCGTCAAGGAGGCCCAGGACGTGGGCGACCTCGTGGTCCAGCCGCGCATGGGGATGAGCGACCCGGCCGAGATGCGCCGCGGCCTGCTCGCCACCAAGCACGCGACGGCGACCACCGTCGGCACCATCACCCTGGACAGCTACACCCGGGTCAACGACATCGAGGCCGCCCGCCGGGCCCTCGCCGCCGGGGGAGCCCTCAACGGCTATCCGATCGTCAACCACGGCACCCACCTCACCCGTGGGGTCCTCGACGGCGTCATGGACCCCGGCTTCCCGGTGCAGGTACGGCACGGCTCGGCCCAGCCGGAGGCCATCTTCGGCGCGCTCGTCGGCTCCGGGCTCACCGCCACCGAGGGCGGCCCCGTCTCGTACTGCCTGCCCTACAGCCGCGCCCCGCTCACCCGGTCGGTGGACAGCTGGTCCCGCTGCTGCGAGGTCTTCGCCCGGCTCCGGGACGCCGGCGAGGAGCCCCACCTGGAGACCTTCGGCGGCTGCATGATGGGCCAACTCTGCCCGCCGGGCCTGCTCGTGGCGCTCAGCGTCCTCGAAGCGGTGTTCTTCCGCGCCCACGGACTGCGCAGCGTCTCGCTGAGCTACGCCCAGCAGACCAGCACCGCCCAGGACGAGGAGGCGCTGCGCGCGCTCGGCCGCCTCGCCGGCGAACTGCTCCCCGACGTGGACTGGCACATCGTCCTGTACGCGTACATGGGCGTGTACCCGCGGACCGAGGACGGCGCGCTGCTGCTCCTGGACCGGGCGGCCCGCCTCGCGACCAGGGCCGGCGCCGCCCGGCTCATCGTCAAGACGGCCGCCGAGGCGCACCGCATCCCCACCGTCGAGGAGAACGTCACCGCCCTCGAACTGGCCTCGGCGGCGGCCGCGGACGAACGCGCCCGTGTCCTGCCGGGCAGTCGGCCGCCCGCGGCCCTGGAGTCCGGGATCTACGACGAGGCCCGCACGCTCGTGCAGACCGTCCTCGACCTGGACCCCGACATCGGCCGGGCCCTCGTCCGCGCCTTCGGCCGGGGCCTGCTCGACGTCCCCTTCTGCCTGCACCCCGACAACCCCGGCCGGTCCCGCGCCCGCGTCGACACCGACGGCCGGCTGCGCTGGACCGCGATCGGCGCGATGCCGATCGCGGACGTCGCGGAGATCACCCCGGGCGCGGGGATGACGTCGGACGCGCTGCTCAGCTCGCTCTCCCACGTCCAGCGCACCTACGACGAGCTCGCCCTGAAGGCGGGCGACCCGCGCCGCGCCGTGGCCGGCCGCCAGCCGGCGCTCCTGCCGTAGGGCCCGGCCCCCAGGGCAGCGCCCGACGCCCCCGCCCGTACCCCTCAAGGCGCCCACGAGCCCAGGACGCCTCCGACGTCCATGACGCCTCCGACATCCATGACGCCTCCGACGTCCATGACGCCTCCGACGTCCATGACGCCTCCGACGTCCATGACGCCTCCGACGTCCACGACGCCTCCGACGTCCACGACGCCTCCGACGTCCACGACGCCTCCGACGTCCACGACGCCTCCGACGCCCACGAACTCAACCGACAGGACGCGACATCATGACCCTGACCTCACCCGAGACGGCGAACCGTGGCGAGCTGCTGCCGCCCGCCGACCCCCGGGAGCACCTCAGCTCCCCGGTGACCCGGGCCGCGCTGCGGATCCAGCAGCAGCTGCTCGCCGGTGCCCGCGAGTACCTCACCGGAGCCGGGTTCGCGGAGATGATGCCGCCGATCATCGGCCCGGTCACGGACCCCGGCATCCGCGGCTCCAAGCAGGTCGACCTGGACTTCTACGGCCACAAGTACAAGCTCATGACCAGCGCCATCCTGTACAAGCAGGCCTCGCTGCTCGCCTTCGACAAGATCTTCTGCATCGCCCCCAACGTGCGCATGGAGCCGCTGGAGACCGCCAACACCAGCCGTCACCTGGCCGAGTTCCACCAGATCGACGTCGAGATGGCGGGCGCCTCCCGGGACCGGATCACCCAGGTCGTCGAGGAGCTCGTCCGGCACATGATCGGCCGCGCGATCGTCGAGTGCGCCGAGGACTTCGAGCTGCTCGGGCGGGACACCGGCGCCTTCGACACGCTGCTGGGCGAGGCCTTCGGGCGCCGCACCCATGCCGACGCGGTGGCCGAGCTGCGTGCCGCCGGCCACCCGCAGAGCCCGGACGCCGAGATCGACTGGCAGGGCGAGGTCATCGTCTCCGAGGCCGCCGACCGGCCCTTCTTCCTCACCGACTACCCCAAGGGATCCCGCGGCTTCTACGACCGGGAGAGCGCCGAACAGCCGGGCGTGCTGCGGAACTTCGACCTGATCGCCCCCGAGGGCTACGGCGAGCTGTGCAGCGGCAGCGAGCGCGAGTTCGACTACGGCCGGATCGTCACCCGGATGCGCGAGACCGGCGAGAACCCCGCGAAGTACGGCTGGTACCTGGCCATGGTCCGCGAGGGCATCCCCGGCTCGGCCGGCTTCGGCATCGGCGTCGAGCGGCTCACCCGCTACGTCACCGGACTCGACGCCGCCTGGCAGGCCAACGCCTTCCCCAAGCTCCCGGGACGGGTGTCGCCGTGACCGGATTCCGCACCCCCGCCTTCCCCGAGGAGCGGATACGCGAGCGGGCCCGGCTCGGCACCGCCGCCGCCTTCCCCGACCTCGCCGCCTACGGAAGCACCGCCTTCGGCCAGGACACCGCGGACGGCACCGGCCAGGACGCCCTCGACGCGCTCCGGATCACCCCGCCGGTGTTCATGCCGCTGCGCCTGGAGAAGCTCATCGACCTGGGCCGCGAGCCGCTCCACTCGGACGTCGAACTCCGCACCGCGATCGGCGGGTTCACCTCACCGCTGCCCGTCTACCTGTCCGCCTTCGGCTCCACCAGGGCCGCCGGCACCGACCACGTGCTGGCCCTCAGCCGGCAGGCCGGGCGACTCGGCATCCCCATGGGCGTCGGCGAGAACATCATGCCCATCGCCGGGTACGGGCGCTCCGGAGAGGACAGCGGGCGCACCGTCCTCGACCGCGTCCGCGCCTACACCGCGGAGCTCCCCGACGGCCTCGGCGGACTCGTCGTCCAGCAGAGCACCGAGGACGCCGACGCCGAGGTGTGGAACCTCGTCTACAGCGACCCGGGCGCCCAGGCGCTCCTCGACAGCGGACGCCTGGCCTTCGAGCTCAAGACCGGGCAGGGTGCCAAGCCGGGTCTCGGCGGACTCACCGTGCTCGACCGGGCCGAGGCGCGGCGGGTCGACGAGCAGTACGCCATCGAGCCGGTCTACGGCACCGAGGCCGAGCGCGTCCTGCGCTGCAGCAGCCCCGGCACCTTCACCGACGAGATCCTGCGGCAGCAGATCCACCTCATGCGCAACAACTACCCGCGCGCCAAGGTGTGGGTGAAGCTGCACCCCGGCCGGGACATCGGCCACGCCGCGGCCGTCGCCTGGGCCGCCGGCGCCGACGCGGTCACCGTCGACGGTGCCGAGGGCGGTTCCGGCTGGGCGCCGCGCGCCTTCCTCGCCCAGGTCGGACTGCCGCTCGGCGAGTGCCTGACCCGTATCGGCCGCCCCGACGGCAGCCTGCTGGCCTCCGGCCGGATCTGGGAGGGGAGCCGGGCCGTCAAGTGCCTGGCCCTCGGCGCGACCGCCGTCGGCCTCGGCCGCGGCGCACTGGTCGCGGTCGCCGAGGACGCCGAGAACGGCCTGGTCAACCTGGTCGACTGCCTGGCCCTGGAGCTGCGGATGCTGATCAGCGCCCTGGGCAAGTACACGCCGCAGGCACTCGGCCCCGAGGACCTGTGGGCGCCCCAGCCGCTCGTCCCGGCGGTCGCCGGGGACCTCCGGAAGGCCGTCGCCCATGAGTGACACCGACACCGGCACCGAGACCGCCACCGCCCCCGCCGGCCGGTCCGCCGGCCACTACCTGGGGCTCAACTACCTCACCTTCACCGGCGCGATGGGGCTCTCCGCACTCGGCGACGCCGCCTGGTACGTGGCGCTCACCTGGACCCTGTCGCGCGAGGTCAGCGCCGCCGCGGCGGGCACCCTGCTCGCCCTGGCCGCGCTGCCCCGGATGATCGCGCTGCTCGGCGGCGGCGTCCTCGCCGACCGTACCGGGGCACGCCGACTCATGGTCCTGACCGACCTGGCGCGCTGCGCGGTGATGGTCGGGGCGGCCGGGCTGCTCTTCCTCACCAGCCCGTCCGTACCGCTGCTCTTCGCCACCGCCGCCCTGATCGCCCTGCTCAGCGCCTTCTTCATCCCCGCGTCGGGGGCCATCAAGCCGCTGCTCCTCGACGAGGCCCATCTGCTGCGCGGCAACGCCCTGTTCGTCCTCGGACTGCGCGGCGGCCAGGCGGCCGGCGGACCGATCGGCGCCTCCCTGATCGCGCTCGGCGGCCTGCCGCTGATCGCCCTCACCAACGCCGTCGGCTACGCCGTGTCCGCCCTGGCGAGCGCCAAGGTGAAACTCGTCCACGACGTGCCGCCGCCACCGGAGCGCAAGCCCTTCCTGCGCGAACTCACCTTCGGCCTGCGCTACCTGCGGGGCGAGCGGCACCTCGGCCTCATCCTGGTCGTGCTCGCGCTGAGCGAGCTCAGCTGCGCCCCGCCGGTCAACCTCGGCCTGGTCGTGCTGTCGGACCGGGCCGGCACGGGGGCGGCGGGAGCCGGCTATCTGCTCACCGCCTACACCGTCGGTGCCGTCGCCAGCTCGTTCGTCACCATGCTGCTGCCGAAGGCGAAGCGGGTCGGGATCGCCCTGATGGCGGAGACCGCCCTCGCCGCGGCCTGCCTGGCCGCCCTCGGCAGTGTCGACGGGCTGGCGGCGGGGCTCGCCCTGTATCTGGTCCTCGGCCTGGTCACGGGCCTCTCGGGGGTCATCCTCGTCTCCCTGACGCAGCAGTGGACCGGGGCGGAGGTGCGCGGTCGTGTCATGGCCGTGCTGTCCCTGGTCATCTTCGGTGCGGCCCCGCTGGCGAACGCCGTCTACGGCATGTCGCTCGACTGGCTGGGCTTCGCCCCCACCCTGCGCGTCTTCGCCGCCCTGTGCCTCGCGTCCACGGCGATCATCGCGCTGACCCCGACCCTGAGGAGCGCCCGCCTTGGCTGACAACCCGCGCGGGGTCCCACGCGTCAGCGGCTTCCCCGCCCTCCCCGACCTGCACGAACGGCTCCGCGGCGGCACCCTCACCAGCACCGCCCTCACCCGCCTGTGCCTGGACCGCATCGCCGCGGTCAACCCCGTCCTGGGCGCCGTCCTCGCGATCGACGCCACCGCCCTGGAGCAGGCCGCCGAGGCCGACCGGCGCTACGCGGCCGGCACCCCGCTCGGCCCGCTCGACGGCATCCCCGTCCTGATCAAGGACAGCATCGACACCGCCGGGTTCGCCAGCACGGCCGGCTCCCGGCTGCTCGCCGCCGCCCCGCCCGTCCGGGACGCGACGGTCGTGGAGCGGCTGCGCCGGGCCGGCGCGGTGGTCCTCGGCAAGACCAACCTCACCGAGTGGTCCAGCTTCCGTACGACGCAGGGCTGCGAGGGCTGGTCGGCGGTCGGCGGACAGACGCTCAACCCGTACTCCTCGCAGCGCACCGCCTCGGGTTCCTCGTCCGGCTCCGCGGTGGCCGTGGCCACCGGCATGGCGCCGCTCGCACTCGGTGCCGAGACGGACGGCTCGATCGTCAGCCCGGCCGGGATCTGCGGGGTCGTCGGCCTCAAGCCGAGGCCCGGCACCCTGCCGCTCGACGGGGTCGTCCCGGTGTCGGACACCGAGGACTCGGTGGGGCTGCTCGCCGGGCGCGTCGCCGACGCCGCCCTCGCCCTCGACGTCCTCACCTCGGGCGCCCCGGTGTCGGGCGCCCCGGTGTCCGGCGCGGCCTCGGCCTCGGCCCTCGGTGCGATCGGCGGCGCGGGACGGCGGCTCGGCCTGTGGCGGGTGCCGCGGATGCCGGCCCAGGTGGGTGCCGTCCTGGACGCCGCCGCCGGCTCCCTGCGGGCCGCCGGGTTCACCGTCGTCGACGTCGAGATCGACATCGACCGGGAGATCCTGGTCGACGGACTGCGCGCCATGTACGCCGAGTTCACGCCCAGCCTGGAGAAGTACCTGGCCGGCCGGGACGGCGTGCCGCGCACCCTGGCCGAGATCGTCGAGGCCAACCGGGCCGACCCGGTGGAGCTCTCCCTGTTCGGCCAGGACCTGTTCGAGACGGTCCTCGGCCTGTCCGACGCCGACCGCGCCAAGGCGGAGGGCGGCCGGGCCCGGGCGGTGGAGCGCGCCGTGGAACTGCTCGACGGCACCCTCCGGCGGTACGGCGTCGAGGCCGTCGTCGCCCCCACCAACGAGCCCGCCTGGCTCGTCGACCACCAGCTCGGCGACCCGTACTCCCCGGGCAGCTCCACGCTGCCGGCGCTCGCCCGCAGACCCAACGTCACCGTGCCGGCCGCACACGGCGGACTGCCCGTCGGCATCTCCCTGTTCGGCCCGGCCGGGGAGGGACCGCTGCTCAGGCTCGCCCTGGCGGCCGAGCACGCGCTGGCCCGGCAGCCGCACGCGCTGCTCGTCTGACCCGCACGCCGCGGTCGCGGCCGCGTCCGGCCCGACCCGTACCCCCGACATCCGGAATCCGGAATCCGAGGAGGAGTCCGTCATGACCAACCCCTTCGACCGTGACGACATCGAGTTCCTCGTCGTGGTCAACCACGAGAACCAGCACTCGATCTGGCCCGCCCGCACCGACGTGCCCGAGGGCTGGCGCCAGGTGCACGGCCCGGCCGGCCGCGCCGAGAGCCTCGCGTACGTCGAGGAGCACTGGACCGACATCCGCCCGAGCAGCTCGCTGACCGGCGCGGCCTGACCACCGCCACCGTCCCTGAAAGACCGATGGGAAGACCGATGACTCCGCTTTCCTACGCACAGGCACGGCTGTGGTTCCTCCAGCAGGTCGAGGGCCCCGGCCCGACCTACAACGTTCCCCTGACGGTCCGGCTGCGCGGCACCCTCGACACCCGGGCGCTGCGTGCGGCGGTCCACGACGTCGTGACCCGGCACGAGGTGCTGCGCACGGTTTTCCCCGAGGTCGACGGCGAACCGCGCCAGCAGACGCTGGACGCCTCGGAGAGCACCGTGCCCTGGGCGGTCACGTCCGTCACCGAGGACGCGCTGCCGGACGCCGTGCGCCGGGCCGCGGCCCAGGGTTTCGACCTCGGGCGCGAACTCCCGCTGCGCGTGCACCTGTTCCGCCTCGCCGACGAGGACCACCTGCTCCTGCTCGCCATGCACCACATCGCCACCGACGGCTGGTCCCTGCGCCCCCTCCTGCGCGACGTGGCCGCTGCCTACGAGAGCCGGCTCGCCGACCGCGCGCCGATCTGGGAGCCGCTGCCGGTGCAGTACGCCGACTACACGCTCTGGCAGGAGGACCTGCTGGGCGCCGCCGACGACCCCGAGAGCACGGTCCGCCGTCAGCTCGACCACTGGCGGACGGCCCTGGACGGCCTGCCCGACGAGCTGCCCCTGGTCTTCGACCGCCCCCGGCCGGCCTCGCCCTCGTACCGCGGCGGAGTGCTGCGCGCCTCGCTCGACGCGGACCTGCACCGGCGGATCACGGCCTTCGGGCGGGAGTCCCGGGCGACCGTGTTCATGGTCGTCCAGGCCGCGTTGTCCGGTCTGCTCGCCCGGCTCGGCGCGGGCACGGACGTGCCGCTGGGCACGCCCGTGGCGGGGCGCACGGACGAGGCGCTCGACGATCTCGTCGGCTTCTTCGTGAACACGCTGGTGCTGCGCTCGGATGTGTCCGGCGACCCGACCTTCCGCGAGTTGGTGGCGCGGGTACGGGTCACGGACCTGCAGGCGTACGCGCACGCCGACGTGCCCTTCGAGCGTCTGGTGGAGGAGCTGAACCCGCCGCGCTCGCTGGCCCGCCACCCGCTCTTCCAGATCATGCTGCTGCTCCAGAGCCACGAGCCGCCGGCCCTCCAGCTGCCCGGCCTCACGTCGACCGCCACCGAGGTCGTCGAGCTGGACGTGGCCAAGTTCGACCTGACGGTCGAGCTCGCCGAGACCTTCGGCCCCGGCGGCGAGCCGGCCGGCATCAGCGTGCTGCTCAAGTACGCCACCGACCTCTTCGACCGGCCCACGGTGGAGCGCCTCATGGAGCGCCTCACCCGCGTCCTCACCCAGGCCCTCGCCGCACCGGACCTGCCGGTGGGCAGCTGGGACGTACTGTCGGCGGAGGAACGGACCACCCTGCTCGCCCAGTGGGCGGGCGGCGAGGCGCGGTTCCCGGCCGAGTCGTGCGTGCACGAGGTGTTCGCCCGGCAGGCGGCGGCCACGCCGGACGCGCCGGCCCTCGTCTCCGGCGGGGCCCGGATCCCGTACGGGGAACTGGAGGCGCGGTCGAACCGGCTCGCGCGCCATCTCCTCGCCGCGGGCGTCACGCGCGGCGACGTGGTGGGCGTGTACCTGCCGCGCTCGGTGGACCTGGTCGTGGCCGTCCTCGGCGTCCTCAAGGCCGGCGGCGCGTACACGGTCCTCGACCCGGAGTTCCCGGTGGAGCGCGTCTCCTCGGTGCTCGGGCAGACCGGCGGCCGGCTCGTGGTCACCGAGAGCGCCCTGGCGGGACGCCTCGCCGGGTTCGACGAGCTGGTCCTGGACCGGGACGCGGACGCGATCGGCGCCCTGGACGCCTCCCCGGTGGAGCGGATCGCCGGCCCGGCGGACGCGGCCTGCGTCATGTTCACCTCCGGCTCGACGGGCACGCCCAAGGGCGTCGTCTCCCCGCACCGGGCCATCGTCGGCACCCTGGCCGGCCAGCGGTACGTGGACTTCGACCCCGGCCAGGTGTGGCTGCAGTGCGCCCCCGTCTCGTGGGACGCCTTCGCCCTGGAGCTGTTCGGGGCGCTGCTCACCGGCGCGACCTGTGTCCTGCAGCCGGGGCAGCGGCCCGAACCGGCCGTCATCTCCCGCCTGGTGGCGGAGCACGGCGTGACGACGATGCACGTGTCGGCGAGCCTGCTCAACTTCCTCCTCGACGAGTACCCGGGCGTCTTCGCCGGTCTCCGGCAGGTGATGACGGGCGGCGAGGCGGCCTCGGTCGCCCATGTGACGCGCCTGGTGCGGGAGTTCCCGCAGGTGCGGCTGGTCAACGGCTACTCGCCGGCCGAGTCGATGATCTTCACCGTCGCCCACCGCATCACCGAGGACGACGCCGGCTCCGCCTCCATCCCCGTCGGGCGGGCACTGTCCAACAAGCGCCTCTACGTCCTCGACGAGCAGCTCGGTCCGGTCGCCCCCGGGGTGATCGGCGAGCTGTACATGGCGGGCGTCGGCCTCGCGCACGGGTACGCCGGGCAGCCGGGCCTGACCGCGGGCCGGTTCGTGG
>NZ_JBFAXU010000030.1:0-82216 GCF_040680975.1 Streptomyces sp. NPDC051921 | reverse complement strand
GGCCTGGAGGTCACCTGGACCGAGACGCCCACCCAGTGGGGCAACGGCCCAGGGCCGACGCACCTCCCTCACAGAGAACACGCTTGGGGTTCCGCTACGTCAGACGGTGCATCCGACGCGGTTCCGCCCGGTTTCAGCTGCAACCACTGGTCGAGCCGCAGCCCTCGCAGATGTAGCAGGAGCCGGCGCGCTGCATCTTCGTACCGCACGAGAAGCAGAGCGGGGCGTCCGCGCTGATGCCGAGCTGCATCTCGACGAGCTCCGCGGAGGTGTGGGCCTGCTTCGGGGCCGGGATCTCGGCCTTCGCCGGGGCGGCGACCGCCTTCAGCTCCTGGGCGCGCGGGGCGGACTGGGCCAGACCCTCGACGTCCATGTCGACGTCCTCGACGGACTGCTCGTACGAGCCGGTCTCCAGGTGGCGCTGCCGCTCCTCGGCGGAGTGGATGCCGAGCGCGGAGCGAGTCTCGAACGGAAGGAAGTCGAGCGCCAGGCGGCGGAAGATGTAGTCGACGATCGACTGCGCCATCCGCACGTCCGGGTCGTCCGTCATGCCGGCCGGCTCGAAGCGCATGTTGGTGAACTTCGAGACGTAGGTCTCCAGCGGCACGCCGTACTGGAGGCCGACGGAGACGGCGATGGAGAAGGCGTCCATCATGCCGGCGAGGGTCGAACCCTGCTTGGACATCTTCAGGAAGACCTCGCCGAGACCGTCGTCCGGGTAGGAGTTGGCGGTCATGTAGCCCTCGGCGCCACCGACCGTGAACGAGGTGGTGATCCCCGGGCGGCCCTTCGGGAGGCGCTTGCGGACCGGGCGGTACTCGACGACCTTCTCGACGGCCTCGCGGATCGTCGCCTCGGTCTTCGCGGTCACCTCGGCCTTCTCGTCCTCCTTCTTCTTGGCGGAGAGCGGCTGGCCGACCTTGCAGTTGTCGCGGTAGATGGCGAGCGCCTTGACGCCCATCTTCCAGGCCTCGAAGTAGACCTCCTCGACGTCCTCGACCGTGGCCGTCTCCGGCAGGTTGACGGTCTTGGAGAGGGCGCCGGAGATCCACGGCTGGATGGCGGCCATCATGCGGACGTGGCCCATCGCGGAGATGGAACGCTCGCCCATGGCGCAGTCGAAGACCTCGTAGTGCTCGGTCTTCAGGCCGGGGGCGTCGATCACGTTGCCGTGCTCGGCGATGTGGGCGACGATCGCCTCGATCTGCTCCTCCTGGTAGCCCAGGCGGCGCAGGGCCTGCGGGACGGTGCCGTTGACGATCTGCATCGAACCGCCGCCGACCAGCTTCTTGAACTTGACCAGGGCGAGGTCGGGCTCGAGGCCGGTGGTGTCGCAGGACATCGCGAGACCGATGGTGCCGGTCGGGGCGATGACCGAGGCCTGCGCGTTGCGGAAGCCGTTCTTGGCGCCGAGGCGGACGACGTCCTGCCAGGCCTCCGTGGCGGCGGCCCAGATCGGCGAGTCGAGGTCGTCCATGCGGACGGCCTTGTCGTTGGCGTCGGCGTGCTGCTTCATGACGCGCTGGTGCGGCTCGGCGTTGCGGGCGTAGCCGTCGTACGCGCCGACGACCGCGGCGAGCTCGGCGGAGCGCTTGTACGAGGTGCCGGTCATCAGGGAGGTGATGGCGCCGGCCAGCGCGCGGCCGCCGTCGGAGTCGTACGCGTGGCCGGTCGCCATCAGGAGCGCGCCGAGGTTGGCGTAGCCGATGCCGAGCTGGCGGAAGGCGCGGGTGTTCTCGCCGATCTTCTGGGTCGGGAAGTCGGCGAAGCAGATGGAGATGTCCATCGCGGTGATGACGAGCTCGACGACCTTGGCGAAGCGCTCGACGTCGAAGGACTGGTTGCCCTTGCCGTCGTCCTTGAGGAACTTCATCAGGTTCAGCGAGGCGAGGTTGCAGGACGTGTTGTCCAGGTGCATGTACTCGCTGCACGGGTTCGAGCCGTTGATGCGGCCGGACTCGGGGCAGGTGTGCCAGTGGTTGATCGTGTCGTCGTACTGGATGCCCGGGTCGGCACAGGCCCACGCGGCCTCGGCCATCTTGCGGAAGAGCGCCTTGGCGTCGACCTCCTCGATGACCTCGCCGGTCATGCGGGCGCGCAGGCCGAACTTGCCGCCGGCCTCGACGGCCTTCATGAACTCGTCGTTCACGCGGACGGAGTTGTTGGCGTTCTGGTACTGGACGGATGTGATGTCGTCGCCGCCCAGGTCCATGTCGAAGCCCGCGTCGCGGAGGGCGCGGATCTTCTCCTCCTCCTTGACCTTGGTCTCGATGAAGTCCTCGATGTCCGGGTGGTCGACGTCGAGGATGACCATCTTGGCGGCGCGGCGGGTGGCACCGCCCGACTTGATCGTTCCTGCCGAGGCGTCGGCGCCGCGCATGAAGGAGACCGGGCCGGAGGCGTTGCCGCCCGAGGAGAGCAGCTCCTTGGAGGAGCGGATGCGGGAGAGGTTCAGGCCGGCACCGGAGCCGCCCTTGAAGATCATGCCCTCTTCCTTGTACCAGTCGAGGATCGACTCCATGGAGTCGTCGACGGACAGGATGAAGCAGGCGGAGACCTGCTGGGGCTGCGGCGTGCCGACGTTGAACCACACCGGGGAGTTGAAGCTGAAGATCTGGTGCAGGAGGGCGTAGGCCAGCTCGTGCTCGAAGATCTCGGCGTCGGCGGGGGAGGCGAAGTAGCCGTAGTCCTCGCCGGCCTTCGTGTAGGTCTTCACGATCCGGTCGATGAGCTGCTTGAGACCGGTCTCGCGCTGCGGGGTGCCGACGGCCCCGCGGAAGTACTTGCTGGTGACGATGTTGACCGCGTTCACCGACCAGAAGTCGGGGAACTCGACGCCGCGCTGCTCGAAGTTGATCGAGCCGTCGCGCCAGTTGGTCATGACGACGTCACGGCGCTCCCAGTTCACCTCGTCGTACGGATGCACGCCGGGGGTGGTGTGGATGCGCTCGATACGCAGGCCCTTGCTCGCCGCCTTGGCTCCCTTGGCGCGGGAACCACGTGCCGGACCGCTCGCCGTCTCTGTCATGCCGCCTCCCATATACGGGCAAAACACACTGGAGCGCCAGGAAAATTCCAGGGCTCCGTCTTCTGTACTGACGTCTGTAGTGCTCTTGCCACGAACGCCTCGCGGATCGCTCGGGGCAGGTCTTGTGGGGCCGCGTGGCGGCCGGTCGCCGGACCCGCACGGGTCCGGCCCGCCGGTCTAGTCGGCGGCGGTGGCGGGAACGGGCACCCCAGGGGTCGCTCCGGTCCCGCCGTCCTCAGCGGGAGGCCGGTCGCGGAGCTCCGCGATGGCGGCCTCGAAGTCTTCGAGGCTGTCGAAGGCCTTGTAAACGGACGCGAATCGCAGGTACGCGACGAGGTCGAGTTCCTGCAGCGGGCCGAGGATGGCCAGACCCACGTCGTGGGTGGTCAGCTCGGCGCTCCCGGTGGCGCGCACCGCCTCCTCGACCCGTTGGCCGAGCTTGGCGAGGGCGTCCTCGGTGACGGGCCGTCCCTGACATGCCTTGCGGACGCCGGAGATGACCTTGGTGCGACTGAAGGGTTCGGTGACCCCGGACCGCTTGACCACCATGAGCGAACACGTCTCCACCGTCGTGAAACGACGGGAGCATTCGGGGCACTGGCGGCGGCGGCGGATGGACGTCCCGTCGTCGGTGGTGCGACTGTCGACGACGCGACTGTCGGGGTGCCTGCAGAAGGGGCAGTGCATGTGGTTCCGACCCTCCCTCACGGCACGACTGAATAGCCTCGCCGGGCCCGTCAAGGCCCCTCGAAGCGACCACCAGCATAGGCGATCCGAGCACCCCCGGCCGACCGGGGACCACTACTTGTGGGTGGCAGTCGACATGCAACCACTAGATCTTGGGTTGGTCGGCGATTTCGCAGCCCTGCGCGTGTCGCGCTCGCGGCGGGGGTGCCGGGGTGCCGGCGACCGGCCACGAGGGTACGGGAAGGGCGCGGCGGCGCCGATTCCGGGGTGCCCGGTGCCACACTGGGGAGAACACCCCCCGGCCGGGCGCCGACCCGATCCGACCCGGCGGTGAAGGCTACCGTAATGACCGTTTTGGGGCGGTGGCCAGGTCTGCGTATACACCCACTCACGCACACACGTAAGACGAACTGCGAATTTTCACTCGAACGTGTGTTTGGCGCAACCTTTCGAAAGCTACTACCGTTGTGCCAGCCAGGGAGACCATTCGAGAGGGGCCGCCGACGTGACCACCACCGCAGACAGTGCCACCATCACTGCCCAGGACCGCTCCCAGGGCCGACTCGAGCCGGTGCATGCGATGAATGACGCAGTCATGAACGGGGAGGGGGAGCCCGGCCGACCCGCGCGCTCGCTCCCCGGACGACCTCCAGGCATCAGGGCCGACAGCTCCGGCCTCACCGACCGCCAGCGCCGGGTCATCGAGGTCATCCGCGACTCGGTGCAGCGCCGCGGCTACCCGCCGTCGATGCGCGAGATCGGCCAGGCCGTGGGCCTCTCCAGCACCTCCTCCGTGGCACACCAGCTGATGGCCCTGGAGCGCAAGGGCTTCCTCCGTCGCGACCCGCACCGGCCCCGCGCGTACGAGGTGCGCGGCTCCGACCAGCCCAGCACGCAGCCGACGGACACCACGGGCAAGCCCGCCGCCTCCTACGTCCCCCTGGTCGGCCGTATCGCGGCCGGTGGCCCCATCCTGGCCGAGGAGTCCGTCGAGGACGTCTTCCCGCTCCCCCGACAGCTGGTCGGTGACGGCGAGCTGTTCGTCCTCAAGGTGGTCGGCGACTCCATGATCGAGGCCGCGATCTGCGACGGCGACTGGGTCACGGTCCGCCGCCAGCCCGTCGCCGAGAACGGCGACATCGTGGCCGCCATGCTCGACGGCGAGGCCACGGTCAAGCGCTTCAAGCGCGAGGACGGCCACGTCTGGCTGCTCCCGCACAACGCGGCGTACCAGCCGATCCCTGGCGACGAGGCCACCATCCTGGGCAAGGTCGTCGCCGTACTGCGACGGGTGTGACCCACCTCGTCGGCCCTGAACCGGGCCCCGGGACCCACTGCGCCGGTCCCGGGGCCCTGCTGTTTTCCGACCGTCTTCGGGCCCGGCCCAGGGCCTTGCCGCCGGCAGCGCGTTCCCAGGGAGCCCCGCTTCCAAGGCCCCATGGGTCCCGCTGCCGCTGCCGCTACGCCTCCGCCGCGGCCTGTGCGGCCGCGTCGATCGCCGCGAGGGACTTCCGCACCTGGTTGCGGTCCGTCGTGTACCAGAAGTCGGGCAGCGAGGCCTTCAGATAGCTGCCGTACCGCGCCGTCGCGAGCCGCGGATCGAGGACCGCGACCACACCGCGGTCCCCCGTCGCACGCACGAGCCGGCCGGCGCCCTGTGCCATGAGCAGCGCCGCGTGCGTCGCCGCCACCGCCATGAACCCGTTGCCGCCGACGTCCTCGACCGCCTTCTGGCGCGCGCTCATCAGCGGGTCGTCCGGACGCGGGAAGGGAATCTTGTCCATCACGACGAGCTGGCAGTTCGGCCCCGGGACGTCGACGCCCTGCCAGAGGGAGAGCGTGCCGAAGAGGCAGGTCTGCGGGTCGGCGGCGAAGTTCTTGATCAGCTCACCGAGGGTGTCCTCGCCCTGGAGCAGGATCGGCAGCTCGGGAATCCTGGTCCGCAGCTCCTCGGCCGCCAGCTGGGCGGCACGCATCGAGGAGAACAGTCCGAGCGTGCGCCCGCCGGCGGCCTGCATCAGCTCGGTCAGCTCGTCCAGCATGTCGCCGCGCTCGCCGTCCCGCGCGGGCCGGTTCAGATGCTTGGCGACGTAGAGGATGCCCTGCTTGGGATAGTCGAAGGGCGAGCCCACGTCGATGCCCTTCCACACCGGCAGGTCCTCGCCCTGGGTGCCCTCGGGGGCCAGGCCCAGCGACGCGCCCACCCCGTTGAAGTCGCCGCCCAGCTTGAGGGTGGCCGAGGTGAGGACGACCGACCGGTCGGCGAACAGCTTCTCGCGAAGGAGGCCCGACACCGTCAGCGGCGCGACCCGCAGCGAGGCGCCGAAACGGTCGTGCCGCTCGTACCAGACGACGTCGTACTCCGAGCCCTGGGTGATCCGCTCGGCGACACCGTGGACGGTCTCCACGGACGCGAGGGCCTGCTTGCGGACCGCGTCCTCGTCCTGCACCGAGCGGTCGCGCGTGGAGCCGAGGGCCGTGATCACCGCACGCGAGGCGTCGCGGAGGGCCATCAGCGCGTAGCCGAGGTCCTCCGGGATCTCCTCCAGACGGCCGGGCAGCGCCAGCTCCATCAGCTTCTCGAAACCCTCGGCGGCGGTCTGCAGCTGATCCGCGACCTTCTCGTCGACCAGCTTCGCCGCGCGCCGCACCGCCCGGTTCACCTGCCCCGGGGTGAGCTCGCCGGTGGCGACCCCGGTCACCCGGGAGACCAGCTCATGGGCCTCGTCCACGATCAGCACCTCGTGCTGCGGCAGCACCGGCGCGCCCTCGATGGCGTCGATGGCGAGCAGCGCGTGGTTGGTGACGACGACCTCGGCCAGCTTGGCCCGCTCGCGGGCCGCCTCGGCGAAGCATTCCGCCCCGTACGCGCACTTGCTCGCGCCCAGACACTCGCGCGAGGAGACGGAGACCTGGGCCCAGGCCCGGTCGGAGACGCCCGGCGTGAGATCGTCGCGATCGCCGGTCTCGGTCTCGTCGGACCAGTCACGCAGCCGCAGCAGGTCCTGGCCGAGCTTGCTGGTGGGAGCCGCCGCCTCGAACGGGTCGAAGAGGCCCTCCTCCTCGTCCTGCGGCACGCCCTCGTGGAGGCGGTGCAGGCACAGGTAATTCGACCGGCCCTTGAGCATGGCGAACTCCGGGCGGCGCCGCAGCTGCGGGTGCAGCGCGTCGACCGTCCGCGGCAGGTCGCGCTCGACGAGCTGGCGCTGGAGCGCCAGCGTCGCCGTCGCGACCACCACCCGCTCCCCCTGCGCCAGCGCCGGCACGAGATAGCCGAGGGACTTACCGGTGCCGGTGCCGGCCTGGACGAGGAGGTGGGAACCGTCGTCGATGGCCTCGGCCACGGCCTCGGCCATGGTGACCTGGCCGGGGCGCTCCACACCGCCGACGGCGGAGACGGCGGCGTGGAGGAGATCGGGGAGGGATGGCTTCGTCATAGCCCTTCCACCCTACGGGGCGGCACCGACAGCCGAGGCCGTGCCGATGATCACGCGAGCGGGTTCGGGACGGTGCCGTGCACGGCGGCGTGCGGCCGCTGGGGGCGGTCGCGGTAGCCGTCGAGGTGCAGGCGGTTGCGGTTGAGGCAGAGCCGGTCGATCCGCGGTACGAGGAGGTCGAACAGCTCGAACCGTTCCTTCAGCTCCGGGAAGCGTGCCTGGTGACGGAGGATCTCGGCGCGCACGAGCGTCCAGAATTCCTCCTCGGGGACGTCGAGTTGCTCCTCGCACAGCGGCGCCAGGTAGCGGAAGACGCCCACGAAGAGGCCCGAATGGATGAACTGGGTGAGGAAGTCGGGCTCCTCCGTGAGCAGCACGGCCCGTACGTCGTCCGGCATCGCGGCGTGCTCGGGGAGCTCCGCGGCGCTGATGTTCACGTCGTCGACGAAGTCCTTGATCGCCAGGCGGACGGGGACGTCCTGCTCGTCGTAGACGACGATGGCGTTCTCACCGTGCGGGGAGAAGACCGTGCCGTACTGGTAGAGGAAGTGCAGCAGCGGAGGCAGCAACGCGCCGAAGAGGCGCTGGAGCCAGGCCCGCGGGGCGAGTCCCGAGCGCTCGACGAGTTCGGCGACGAAGGCCCGGCCCTCGGCGTCGGTGTGGAGCAGCGAGGCGAGGGTGCGGGCACGCTCGCCCGCGGGCAGCCGAAGGGGCTCGCGCCAGATGGCGCCGAGGAGCTCCTTGTACTGGTACGGCACTTCCGGCAGGCGGTCGTACAGCGGGTGCTCGACGGTGACGGAGGCGACCTCTCCGAGGAGGATCACGCCGCATTCCTCGCGCAGGAAGGGGTCGGCGTCGCGCAGCCCGTGGACCCAGGCGGTCACGGCGGGGGCGGCGAGGGTCCGCTCGGTGGGCAGGCCGCGCCAGACCAGCGTGTTGAGGACGGAGAGGGGCAGCTTGACCGTGTGCCGGTCGGGGCGGCTGGTGTTGAGGAAGGTACGGATGGACTGCTGCGGCAGCCGGAGGTCGCCGTCGGCCGGGAGCGGGACCACGGCTCCGGAGGCGATCGCGGGGGCGAAGAGCGGCAGCAGGACCTCGTCCCACTGCCAGGGGTGGACGGGCAGCAGGAGGTAGGCGTCGGGGTCGAGCCCGCGTTCGCGCAGCATGGCGTGGAAGGTCTCGCGCACGTCGGGGTCGAGTTCGCGGGTGTAGAGCAGATCAGGGGTGTCGAGGCCGGGGACGCCGCGGTAGGCGGCGATCCGGCTGCTGACGGCGATCCACGGCAGCTGGGCGGGGCGGCGGGCCTCGGGGGCCCAGCGGGCGGCGTCGGTGGCGGAGAAGCCGATGCGGCCCTTGTTGACGACGAGCCACGGATGCCCGGTCTGGTGGCCTTCGAGCTCCGCGTAGCCGAGGTCGGCGAGGCGGGCGGCGGGCAGGGCGGTGTGGGCGAGCCGGGCGTCGGCGGCGAGGGTGGTGGTGAGTTCTCGGATGAGGTGGCCGAGGGTGGCGCCGTCGAGGCCGAGGAGGCGGCGGGCGCGGACGAGGAAGGCGAGCGGGTCGGTGGCGGGGCGGCCGTCGAGCGTGAGCGAGTCGGGGTCGACGAGCCAGCCGTCGTACGCGCCGCGGCGGGCGGTGAAGGCGAGCGTGCCGCCGTCGTCGAGGGTGAGCGTGTAGCGGTCGGGACCGTCGGCCGGCCGCGGTTGGACGATCTCCTCGTACGCGAACTCCGCGACGGCCTTGGCGAGCAGCCGGGAGGCGGTCCGCGACCAGGCCTCGGGGTTGAGCTCGGGTGGAGCGAAGAGGGCCGGCGGTGCGGAGTCGTGGGGTGCAGGGGACGTCGACACGAGGACTCCTCGGGGTGGGAACCGCTGTGGGTCGAGCGGTGTATGTAAGTCAGAGGGTGTTCAGAGGACGTGACGCAGGGCGCGGTCACGGACCATGAGCGCGGCTCGTTTGTCGGGCAGGTCGACTTCCGCGGAGAGCCGGAAGCCGGCGCCGAGGAAGGCGGCTACGGAGGGGGTGTTGCGCAGGTCGGGTTCGGCGAGGACCCGGGTGCACCGGGGACGGTGGTCGAGTACGAGGTCGGCCACGGCCCGCAGCAGGGTGGTGCCGACGCCGCGGCCGCGGTCGGCGACGCCTCCGATGAGGAGGTGGATGCCGGTGTCGTGCGGACGCGCGGGGTAGTGGCGGGCGAGCGGGTCGAGGTCGGCGCGGTAGATCTCGAAGTAGCTCATGGGCGTGGAGTCGAGGACGCCGAGGCAGGGCACGCTGCGTCCGTCGCCGGCGAGTTGGGCGCGGATGTGCTCGGCGGTCACGCTCTCTGGGCCTTCGAGTTCCCAGAAGGCGGCCACGGCCGGGTCGTTCATCCAGCGGGCGATGAGCGGCAGGTCGCGGTCGAGCCTGACGGGGACGAGCCGGAAGCGGCCGGCCGGTGTGTCGGCCGGCGGCCAGCCGGCGAGGTCGTCGAGAAGGTCGCCGTGGGCGCTGCCGCCGGGCTCGCCCGGGGCGAGCAGGGCGACGAGTTCCTCGGACAGGTGGAGGTCCAGGGTGTCGTCGGCGCCCCGGTCGGCGCCGGGCGGGGTGGTGGTGCCGGGGTGCGCTTCGGTGGGAGGCACGGGGGCTCTCCTCTCGGCGGGTCGGTGACGGGCTGATCGGTGACGGGCTGATCGGGAACGGGCGGAGCCGTGGTGAGGGGTCGGTAGCGGATGGAGCGCTGATGAGGGGGTCGATGTCGGATGGAGCGGTGACGAGGGATCGGCGGTGCCGGATCGGTGGTGCGGGATCGATGGTGCGGGGATCAGTGGTGAAGGGGTCAGGCGGTGCGGGATGACGGGGCCCCTCGTGTGGCGAGGGGTCGGCCCGGGGTGCCCCGCCTGCGGGGTCAGGATCGGAGGGGGTTGGTGATGGTGACGTAGACGGACTGGGTGTCGACGGGTCCGACGAGTTCGTCGAGGCCGTGCAGCCGGGTGAGGAGGTTGGCCTTGCACCGCAGGGTCGCGGCCTCCAGAAGCCGGTGCGGCAGCGGGGAGCCGAGGCCGGTGGCGGTGGTGAGGAACTGGCGCAGGGCGGCGAGCAGGACGCGTTCGTCGGCGAGCTGCTGGGAGCCGAAGGCTCCAATGAGGCCGAGGACGTTGTTGATGCCGAGGTAGTAGGCGAAGCGTTCGTCGGTGACCTGGTCGGAGACGAAGGTGTCGCTGACGGCGCCGATGCCGGGAAGGCGGCTGTCCAGCTCGTCGCGGCGGGACTCTCGGAAGTAGTAGCCCTGGTTGTCGCGGTAGCGGCCGCCGACGGGCCAGCCCTCGGGGTCGAGGAGGACCAGGGTGTTCTGCTGGTGGGCCTCCAGGGCTACGCCGGCCTGGCCGTCGAGCCACAGCACGGGTCGGACCACGAGGTCGAGGTAGCGCAGGAACCACTCGGCGGCGACGGCCGTGGTGGGGCGTCCGGTGCGGGCGGCGAGCCGCAGGACGAGCCCGGCGAGGCGGGAGCGCATCCGGGTGGAGCCGGGCCACGGGCGCGGGGCGGTGAGCGCGGCGAGGCAGACGGCGTCGTCGCCGGCGGCGAAGGGGTTGTGGCGGATCATGACGTCGAGTCCGGGAACGGGCTCGCCGTCGGGGGTGTCGACCGCGAGCCAGGCCGGGTCGCGGACGATGTCGAAGCTCGGGTGGGCGGCCTGCCACTGGTCGACGAGGCCGGTGCGCAGGAGGCGGTGCACCTCGACGCCGCGGTGGAGTTCCTTGCGGAGGTTCTCCCGGCGGGAGTTGGTGATCCGCACGCCGAGGGAGAGCTTGAGCATGGCCCGGGCGCCGGGGCGGTGCACGGTGCGGACGGAGGAGGTGGGGTGCCAGTGGCTCCCGCGGGGGCCGAGGTCGTGCAGGAGGCCGGCGTCGAGGAGGGCGGCGACGGCGGGACGGTGCCGGAGCTCGCGGGCCTGCCAGGGGTGGAGGGGCAGGGCGGCGGTGCCTGCGGGGAGGTCCAGGCCGTCGACGAGGCCGACGGTGAGCTGGGGGGCGGCGACGGGACGGCCCTGTTCGGTCCAGGCGGAGTCGGTGGCGAGGACGGTGTGGTCGACGGCCATCCAGTGGAGGGGGAAGGAGCCGTGCAACTCGGGTGAGTAGAGCCGGGCTTCGGCCTCGGAGAGCCCTTCGCGGCTCTTGGGGGTGGGGTGGAGCGGGTGACCGAGCAGGAGGGACTGTTCGGCGGTGAGGAAGAGGTCGGCCTCGGGGCAGGGGTGCGGGTCGCTTCGGCGTTCGGCGATGAACTCGGTGGTGCGGCGGGCGGAGTCGGCGACGCGGCCGACGAGTTCGGTGCCCTCGGGGCGGCCGGTCTCGCGGCTGAGCAGGGCGGCGACGGTGACGGCGTCGACGGCGGGTGCGGTGGCGGGCAGGCCTTCGAGGGCGGGGGCGCCGAAGCGGTGCCAGCCGGTGGGCGACCAGTGGCGGACGGGCACGAGGAGGGCGGTGCCGCTGGCGTCGAGGGGGATGCGCAGGGGGCCGGTGCCGTCGGGGGCGGGCAGGTTCTTCTCCCGTACCCAGCAGCGCAGCAGGTTCTCCACGGCGGCGCTGTCGGCGGCCCGGGCGGGATCGGGGTCGTCCAGCGGGTCGGCCGAGGGGGCGGGAGCTGAGGAGGCGGAAGCGGAAGCGGAGGCGGAGGGGGAAGCGGGGGCGGGGGGCGCGCCGTGGGAGGTGGGGTGGGGGCCCGGGTACTGGCGGGGGACGGTGGGCTCGGCGGTCAGCGGGCCGCCGGCGGTGCCGGTGCCGGTGGTCTCGGGGGCGGGGGTGGGGTTCACGGGGGCTTCCTTGGGAGGGGGGAAGGGACCGGGCGGGGGCGGTCCGGGTTCAGTGGGACGGCCCGGACGGGCGGGGGCGGTGGGTCCGTTCGGCGGCGGCCAGGGCGTCGGCGAAGCGGTCGAGGACGGCGGCCGCCTGCTCGTCGGTGAGGGTGAGCGGGGGCAGCAGGCGGACGACCGCGTTGTGGCGGCCGCCGAGTTCGACGATGAGGCCGCGGTCGAGGCAGTGGCGCTGGACGGCGAGGGCGAGCTCGGGGTCGGGCGGCGGGGCGAGGTCGTGGCTGCCGGGGGCCTCGGGGGCGGTGGCCTCGGGGTCGACCAGTTCGACTCCGATCATCAGGCCGCGGCCGCGGACGTCGCCGATGCGGGGGTCGGCAGCGGCGAGGCCCTGGAGTTGTCCGAGCATGCGGGCACCGAGGATGCCGGCGCGTTCGGCGAGTCCGTTCTCCCGTACGTAGGCGAGGGTGGCGGCGCCGGCGGCCATGGCGAGCTGGTTGCCGCGGAAGGTGCCGGCGTGGGCGCCGGGTTCCCAGGCGTCGAGCTCCGCCTTGTAGACGACGACGGCCAGGGGGAGGGAGCCGCCGATGGCCTTGGACAGGACCATCACGTCGGGGACGACGCCGCTGTGGTCGACGGCCCAGAAGGTGCCGGTGCGGCCGACGCCGGTCTGGATCTCGTCGGCGATGAGCGGGATGGAGCGGGCCTCGGTGATCTCCCGCATGCGGCGCAGCCAGCTGTCCGGGGCGGGGATGACGCCGCCCTCGCCCTGGACGGGTTCGAGGATCATGCCGGCGGGCGCGGGGATGCCGCTCTTGGGGTCGTCGAGCACGGTCTCTGTCCAGCGGGCGGCCAGTTCGGCGCCGCGTTCGCCGCCGACGCCGAAGGGGCAGCGGTAGTCGCGCGGGTAGGGCAGCCGGGCGACGCGGACGTCGGTGGCACCGCCGGAGGCGTCGAGGGCGCCGGCCGTCATGCCGTGGTAGGCGCCGCTGAACGAGAGCACGCCGCGCCGGCCGGTGGCGGTGCGGACGAGTTTGAGTGCGGCCTCGACGGCGTCGGTGCCGGCGGGCCCGCAGAACTGGACGCGGGCGTCGGCGGCGAGTTTCTCCGGCAGGGTCGCGAACAGCTCGGTGACGAAGGCGTCCTTGACCGGGGTGGCCAGGTCCAGGATGTGCAACGGCGCACCGGAGTCGAGGACTTTGCGGATGGCCTCCAGGACCACGGGATGGTTGTGGCCGAGCGCGAGGGTGCCGGCGCCGGACAGGCAGTCCAGGTAACGCCGCCCGTCGGCCCCCTCGATGGTGAGTCCCCTGGCCCGTACGGGGACGATCGGCAGGGAGCGCGCGTAGGTGCGCGCGGCGGATTCGCGCTGCGCCTGCCGGCGCAGGATGCCCTCGTGCGCGCCCCCCTCGCCGGTCGCGCGATGCTCTTCGTGCGTCAGCGCGCCCGGCGGTACGGCCGGAGCTGGTTCGGTCACGGCCACGGCTCGGTGTCCTCCCGCGATAACGGTTGCATTGCACATCGGTACGTTGCAGGGCCACCCCGTCGGGCGTCCTGGCGGCTGCCGTTGTGTCCCCCGTACGTACCAACGACGAGGCCTGCCAGGGATCACGGGCGGAGGCCAAGTTCCTTGGCGTGTCCCGGATCACGGCACGGCAACGGCCTGGGGGAAGCCGGAACCGCGGACCTGCGTCGTACCGTCCCACCCGGCACCGGCATAGTGGGAGCTTCGCGTGACGCGGTCCTCCGCGTCGCCGCTGTTCACTGATGCACAAGTTGACGTAGTCCCAGGGGGATCACGAGATGCGATCGATTCGTCCGCTGCTTGCCGCAGCGTCCGCCGTCGCGGCGCTGACGCTGACGGCGACTGCCTGCGGTCCGACCGAGGACAACGCGGGGGGTGACAAGCCCAGCGCCACCGCGACCCCGTCCGGGGGCGACAAGATCACGATTCCGGAGGACGTGAAGAAGCGTCTGAAGGAGCACGGGATCGACGTCGACAAGTGGCGCGGCGGCGAGTGGAAGAACTGGGACAGGGACAAGTGGCTGCGCGAGGCCAAGGACTTCGTCAACCCGATCATCGAGGACCTCTGGGACCCGGACCGGATGCGGGATGCCGAGCGTCCGGACAAGCCGGTCGAGGAGGAGGACATCTCGGGTGACAAGGGCGTGACGGACCCGACGCCGGACCCGGTGAAGGCGAAGGGCGTGCAGGCGCCGTACCACTCGAGCGCGCCGGCCTCCGGCAAGGTCTTCTTCGACGGCCCCGAGGGGTCGATGGTCTGCTCGGCGACGGTCGTTCAGGACCCGGCCCACCCGGGCAAGTCCAACATGGTCTGGACGGCCGGACACTGTGTGCACGCGGGCAAGAAGGGCGGCTGGTACCGCAACATCGCTTTCGTCCCGTCGTACAACGACAGCGGCAAGCCGACCTCCGCGCTGGAGAACGCGACGCGCGAGGAGATCGCGCCGTACGGCGTGTGGTGGAGCGACTGGGCGCAGACCTCGCAGCAGTGGATCGACCAGGGCGGTCAGACCGGCGGCAAGGGCGCTCCGTACGACTTCGCCGTGCTGCACGTGACGCCGGAGAAGGGATCCACGGGCAAGTCTCTTGAGGAGACGGTCGGTTCGGCGCTCCCGGTGGACTTCAACGCGCCGGCCGTGCCGAAGATCGCGAGCATGACGGCGACCGGTTACCCGGCGGGCAAGCCCTTCGACGGGCAGAAGATGTTCCAGTGCGCGGACAAGCCCGGCCGGCTCTCGGTGAAGGCCGACCAGCCGACGATGTACCGGATCGGCTGCACCATGACCGGCGGTTCGTCCGGCGGCGGCTGGGTGGCCGCCGGCAAGGACGGCAAGCCGGCGCTGGTGTCGAACACCTCGATCGGTCCGGTGACGGCGGGTTGGCTGGCCGGCCCGCGGCTCGGCGCCGAGGCCAAGGCCCTCTACGAGGGCGTGAGCAAGAAGTACGCGAACCAGTAGGTCGCACCGGTGGGTCGGGCGGGACCTGTGCGGTCCCGCCCGACCCGTACGGGCATACTGTGCACCGCTAGTGACGCGTCCATGGCAAGCCCATCCGTGCGGTCGCAGTCGACCGCCGGTCCGGACGCGCGAACACCCCAGGGGGACACCACTCCATGCGTTCCATACGACTCCTGCCCGCCGTCACCGGCGTGGCGGCGGCGCTCACCATCGCGCTGACCGCCACGGCCTGCGGCCCCACGGAGACCCCGGCGGCGGACAAGCCCGCCGACACCACCGCCACCGCGAGCCCCTCCGAGGGCGGCTCCGGCTCCGACGCCTCCGATCTGGCGAACGGCTTCGCCGACAAGCTCAAGAAGCACGGCGTCGACGTCGACAAGTGGAAGAACGGCGAATGGAAGAACTGGGACCAGGACACCTGGCTCCGTGAGGCCGAGGACTTCGTCAACCCGGTGATCGACGGCCTCTGGGACACCGAGCGGATGCAGTCCGCGAAGAGCCCCGACCCGACCGTCGAGACCCAGGCGACCTCCGGCGGCAGCGACCCCGTGCCGCGGCCGGTGACGGCCCAGCGCGAGAAGACCCCGTACCACCGCAACGCGGCCCCGGTCGGCAAGATCTTCTTCGACGCCCCCGAGGGCCACATGGTCTGCTCCGGCACGATCGTGAAGGACCCGCGCCGGCCCGGCAAGTCCAACCTCGTGTGGACCGCGGGACACTGCGTGCACGCGGGCAAGAAGGGCGGCTGGTACCGCAACATCACCTTCGTCCCGGCCTTCAACGACCTGGGCAAGTCCCCCGCCGCGCTGCGCAACGCGCAGCCGCACGAGGTCTACCCGTACGGCCAGTACTGGGCCGACTGGGCCGTGACCTCCGGTGAGTGGATCCAGGGCGGCGGCACCAACCAGGCCTGGCCGTACGACTACGCCGTCCTGCACGTGCAGCCGCAGCAGGGCCGCAAGTCCCTGGAGGAGACGGTGGGCGTGGCCCTGCCGGTCGACTTCTCGGCGCCCACCCCCGCGCAGGCCGGCACCGTCGGCGCCTGGGGCTACCCGGCGGCACCGCCGTACAACGGCATGATCATGCACAAGTGCCTGGACCGCGCCACGCGCATGACCACGGCCCCGGCCACGCCGACCATGTACCGGATCGGCTGCACCATGACCGGCGGTTCGTCGGGCGGCGGCTGGTTCCGCGTGCTGCCGAACGGCAAGACGGCGCTGGTGTCGAACACCTCGATCGGCCCGGCCGGTCGCAACGGCTGGCTGGCCGGACCGCAGCTGGGCAGGGGCGCCAAGGCGGCCCACGAGATGGTCAGCAAGAAGTTCGCCCGCTGATCCGACGTCACACACGCCGAAGGCGCCGGCCGTCTCCCTCGCGGGAGGCGGCCGGCGCCTTCTTCGTCTGCGACGCCCGAGGCGTCGGACGTCAGTGCGCGGCCGGAACGTACGGCGCGAGCAGCGCCGCCAGCTCCTCGTGCACCCGCGCCTTGAGCAGCGTGCCCTCCGGGGTGTGCTCCTCGGAGATCAGATCGCCCTCGGCGTGCACCCGCGAGACGAGACCGCCCTGCGTGTACGGCACGAGGACCTCGATCTCCACCTCGGGGCGGGGCAGTTCGGCGTCGATGAGCGCGAGCAGCTCCTCGATGCCCTCGCCCGAGCGCGCCGAGACCGCGAGCGAGTGCTTCTCGACCCGCAGCAGGCGCTGGAGCACCAGCGGGTCGGCCGCGTCCGCCTTGTTGATGATCACGATCTCGGGCACGTTCACCGCGCCGACGTCGCGGAACACCTCGCGCACGGCGGCCAGCTGCTCCTCCGGGTTCGGGTGCGCGCCGTCCACCACGTGCAGGATGAGGTCGGAGTCGGCGACCTCCTCCATGGTGGAGCGGAACGCCTCGACCAGGTGGTGCGGCAGGTGCCGGACGAAGCCGACGGTGTCCGCCAGGGTGTAGACCCGGCCGCTGGGCGTCTCGGCCCGGCGGACGGTCGGGTCGAGGGTGGCGAACAGCGCGTTCTCCACCAGCACGCCCGCGCCCGTGAGGCGGTTGAGCAGGGACGACTTGCCCGCGTTCGTGTAGCCGGCGATGGCGACCGACGGCACCTTGTTGCGCCGCCGCTCCTGCCGCTTGATGTCGCGGCCGGTCTTCATCTCCGCGATCTCCCGGCGCATCTTCGCCATCTTCTCGCGGATCCGACGCCGGTCGGTCTCGATCTTGGTCTCACCGGGACCACGGGTGGCCATGCCGCCACCGCCGCCGCCACCCATCTGACGGGACAGCGACTGACCCCAGCCGCGCAGTCGCGGCAGCATGTACTGCATCTGCGCGAGAGCGACCTGCGCCTTGCCCTCTCGGGACTTGGCGTGCTGGGCGAAGATGTCGAGGATGAGGGCGGTCCGGTCGACCACCTTCACCTTGACGACGTCCTCGAGGGCGATCAGCTGACCGGGGCTGAGCTCACCGTCGCAGACGACGGTGTCGGCGCCGGTCTCGAGCACGATGTCCCGGAGCTCCTGCGCCTTGCCCGAGCCGATGAAGGTCGCCGGGTCCGGCTTGTCGCGGCGCTGGATCACGCCGTCGAGTACGAGGGCACCCGCCGTCTCGGCGAGGGCCGCGAGCTCCGCGAGGGAGTTCTCCGCGTCCTGCACCGTCCCCGAGGTCCACACGCCCACCAGCACGACGCGCTCGAGGCGCAGCTGGCGGTACTCGACCTCGGTGACGTCCTCGAGCTCGGTGGAGAGGCCCACGACACGGCGCAGGGCCGCGCGCTCGGAGCGGTCGAACTGGTCGCCGTCCCGCTCTCCGTCGATCTCGTGGCTCCAGGCGACGTCCTCTTCCATCAGGGCATCGGCCCGAAGGCTCTCGGTGCGGTTCGTCTCCGCGAAGCTCTGCTTGTCCTGGGAAGGGGAAGAAGAGGAGGTCATTTGATCCTTACGTCGAAGAAAAGTCCGTTACGGCAGTCACAACGCGTGACGCCTCGGAAGAATTCCCGGGGTCCGGCCGCGCCGCCGACCTGAAGATGGTGACACGGCCGGACCGGGCCCGTCATCTGGGTTTCACGGCGCTTCCCGCGGCCCTCGCGCCCTCGGCACCCGAGCCCGCCGCCCGCCGCGGGGCCCGGCTGCGCCAGTCGGGATGCCCGGGCATCGGCGGGGTCTTCTCGGCGTACAGCCAGTCGGCGAGGAAGCGGGTCAGGTCGCGCCCGGAGACCTCGGAGGCCAGAGCGGTGAAATCGGCGGTGGTCGCGGTGCCGTCGCGGTGGGTGTCGACCCACCGGCGCTCCAGGCGCTCGAAGGCCTCCGTGCCGATCTCGTGGCGCAGGGCGTAGAGGGCGAGCGCGGCCCCGTCGTAGACGACGGGGCGGAAGAGGCTGATCTTCTCGCCGGGCGCCGGCGGCTTCGGTGCCGCCGGCGGGCCGCCGTTCGCCCGCCACCCGTCGGAGGCGGCGTACGCGGCCTTCATGCGGCGCTCCAGGGTCGGCCCGCCCTTCTCCTCCGCGTACAGCGCCTCGTACCAGGTCGCGTGCCCCTCGTTGAGCCACAGGTCGGACCAGGCGCGGGGCGAGACGCTGTCGCCGAACCACTGGTGGGCGAGCTCGTGGACCATCACGGAGTCGACGTACCACTCCGGGTAGCCGGGCTCCGTGAAGAGGTCGCGCTCGAAGAGGGAGAGGGTCTGGGTCTCCAGCTCGAAGCCGGTGTCCGCGTCGGCGATGAGTACCCCGTAGTTCTCGAAGGGGTACCGGCCCACCCGGTGCTCCAGCCAATCCAGGTGGCCGGGGGTGCGCCGGAGCCAGGGTTCCAGGAGGTCCCGGTCGGCGGTGCGGACGACGTCCCGTACGGGCAGGTCGTGGGGGCCCTTGCGGTGCACGACGGACGACTTCCCGATGGAGACCTGGGCCAGCTCGGTCGCCATGGGGTGGACGGTGCGGTACGTCCAGGTGGTGGTCGCGCCGTCCCGCGTGCGCCCCTCGGCCAGCCCGTTGGCGACGGCGGTGAGGGCGTTGGGGGCGGTGATCCGGAAGGTGAAGTAGGCCTTGTCGGAGGGGTGGTCGTTGGAGGGGAAGACCCGGTGGGCGGCGTCGGCCTGGTTGGCCATGGCGAGCCCGTCGCCGGTGCGGACCCATCCCCCGGACTCGGCCGGGCCCCTGGGATCGCTGGTGTGGGTGACGGTGATCTCGACCGCCTCGCCCCGGTCGACCGGCTCGTCCGGGGTGATCACCAGGTCCTCGCCGCTGCTCGCCCACTCGGCCTGCTCGCCCGCGACGGTGACGGCGGAGACGGCGCCATGGGTGAAGTCGAGGTTGATCCGCTCCAGGTCGTCCGTGGCCAGCGCCTCGATGGTGGTGACGCCGGCGAGCGGCTCGGTGTTGCGGCCGGGGTAGGTGAGGGCGATGTCGTACGACAGGACGTCGTAGCCGGGATTGCCCAGGTGCGGGAAGAGCGGATCCCCGATGCCCAGCGGCGCGGGCGCGGGCAGGGCGGCGGCGACGAGCCCCGCGGAGAGGGCGACGAGTACGGCGGAACGCAGCACGCGCGCGCGTGCTGCCGTTTTACGGGGCGTACGGGAGGGGAGCGGCATGGGCTACCGCTACCAGGGCCGGGGCCGCGGCCCCGGGCGACGCGCGCGCCCGCCACCCGAAGGGGCCATGGGTGGCCTGCTCAGGGACCCGCCGGTCACCACCCGAAAGCCATGGGTGACCTGCTCAGGGATCCCCCGGCCACCACCCGAAAGGGGCCATGGGTGACCTGCTCAGGGATCCCCCTGCCACCAACCGAAGGCGGCAGGGTGGCCTGGTCAGGGATCCCCCTGCTCACCACCCGAAAGAGGCACGGGTCACCTGGTCAGGGGATCCCCGGTCACCGCTCCGGCGAGGCCGGATGCTTCGCACGGCTCACGTCGTACACCCCCGGCACGTCCCGCATCGCCTTCATCAGGGCGGGAAGACCGGCCGCGTCGGGGAGTTGCAGGGTGTAGGTGTGGCGGACCCGCTGCTCGCTGGGGGGTTCCACGGTGGCGGCGACCACGGCGACACCCTCGGTGGCGATGGCCTCGGTGAGGTCGGCGAGCAGACGGGGACGGCCGAAGGACTCGGCGACGAGGGTGACGCGGCACTCGGCGGTGTCGCCCCAGTGGACGGTGACGGGGTCCCGGCCCAGCCGGCGCATGGTGTCGGCGGAGGCGCAGCCGGTGCGGTGGACGGTGACCGAGCCGCCGCGGACGACGAAGCCGGTGATCTCGTCGGGCGGCACGGGGGTGCAACACCCGGCGGGGCGTACGACGCCGGCCGGCCCGTCCGGCAGCTCGGCGCGCAGTTTCGTTCCGGAGCGCCGGTCCGCTGTGACGCTGGCGGGGGGCCGGGGGGCCGCGGCGGGGGCCTTGGCAGCCTCGGGGTGGGCCTGGAGCCAGCCGGTGATGGCGATCCGCGCGGCGGGGGTACGGGCGTGGTCGAGCCATTGCGGGGAGGGCCCGGAGGCGGCGTCCTGGGCGAGCAGCAGCTGGACGGTGTCCCCGTCGTGGAGCACGGTGCTGAGGGGCGCGAGCCGGCCGTTGACCCGCGCCCCGAGACAGGCGTGTGCGGCCTCGCCGTGCTGGGCGTAGGCGGCGTCGACGCAGGTGGCGCCGGCGGGCAGGCCGAGGGTGCCGCCGTCGATGCGGAAGACGGTGATCTCCTGGTCCTGGGCGAGGTCGGCGTGCAGCGAGGTCCAGAAGGTGTCGGGGTCGGGGGTGGCCTGCTGCCAGTCGAGGAGGCGGGAGAGCCAGCCGGGCCGGGTGGGGTCGACGCGCTCGCCGTCCTCCGGGCGCTCGCCGTCCTCGGGGCGCTCGGCGTCCGCGGCGCCGTCGGTGCCGTCCGGGCTGTCGGCGCTGCCCGCGCCGTCGGTGGGCGCCGCCGCGTACGGGTTGCCGAGGGCGACGACGCCGGCCTCGGCGACCTTGTGCATCCGGTGGGTGCGGATGAGGACCTCGGCGACGGCTCCGTCCGGGGCGGCGACGGCGGTGTGCAGCGACTGGTAGAGGTTGAACTTGGGCGCGGCGATGAAGTCCTTGAACTCGGAGACCACCGGGGTGAAGCAGGTGTGGAGTTCACCGAGGACGGCGTAGCAGTCGGCGTCCTCGGCGACCAGGACGAGGAGCCGGCCGAAGTCGCTGCCGCGCAGTTCGCCGCGCTTGAGGCGGACGCGGTGGACGGAGACGAAGTGCCGTGGCCGGACGAGGACTTCGGCGCCGATGTCCGCCTCGCGCAGGACGACGGAGACCTGGTCGGCGATGGCGGCGAGCGCGTCGCCCGCGCCGGAGTTGTCCGCGATGAGGGCGCGGGTGGCCTCGTACTCCTCGGGGTGGAGGATGGCGAAGACGAGGTCCTCCAGCTCGGTCTTGAGCGCCTGGACACCGAGGCGCTCGGCGAGCGGGATGAGGACGTCCCGCGTGACCTTGGCGATGCGGGCCTGTTTCTCGGGGCGCATCACGCCGAGCGTGCGCATGTTGTGCAGGCGGTCGGCGAGCTTGATCGACATGACGCGGACGTCGTTGCCGGTGGCGACGAGCATCTTGCGGAAGGTCTCGGGCTCGGCGGCGGCGCCGTAGTCGACCTTCTCCAGCTTGGTGACGCCGTCGACGAGATAGGCGACCTCGTCGCCGAACTCGCGCCGCACCTGGTCGAGCGTCACCTCGGTGTCCTCGACCGTGTCGTGGAGCAGGGCGGCCGTCAACGTCGTCGTCTCCGCGCCGAGTTCGGCGAGGATCAGGGTGACCGCGAGCGGATGGGTGATGTACGGCTCGCCGCTCTTGCGGAACTGGCCGCGGTGCGAGGACTCGGCGAGGACGTACGCGCGGCGCAGCACGGCCAGGTCGGCGTCGTGGTGGTGGGCGCGGTGGGCCTCCGCGACATGCCCGATGGCGTCGGGCAGCCGGTCGCGGACGGCGGGCCCCGCGGTCGCCCCGAGCAGCGCGGCACGGCCCAGCCGGCGCAGATCGATCCGCGGGCGGGCTCGTCTGCGGGCGGGAGCGTCGGGGCCGGTGGCCCCGGCCTCGCTCACGGGATTGGTGGCCTCTGCGCTCATGGGGGCACCTCCGGCGGCGTCGACCGGCGGTGGGGCCGGGCAGGCGTGCCCGGCGGGCCGGTGCTTGATGCTACCGACCCCACCACGTGGCGCAGTCCCGCTCTCGCCGAGCGTGAACCGGATCACCCATTCGAGGGACGAATCAGTCGTTGACGGTTTCGATTCCGTCCCGTCCTACGCGCGCGTAGCGCCTCGGGCGGCGCGTGTCCGGCGGCGCCTCATCGGGCGGCGCGTGTCGGGCGGCGCGTGTCCGGCGGCGCCTCATCCGGCGGCGCGTGTCAGGCGTCGAGCCACGACGGCTCGACGGTGCCTTCGCCGACGATCACGGCCGGGCCGGTCATCTCGATCTCGCCGTCGGGGTGCTCGGTGATGACGAGCGTCCCGCCGAGGACGTCGACGGTGTACGTGACGGGGGTGCCGGTCGCGGCCGGGTCCGCGCCGTCCCGGCGGGCGGTGGCGACGGCCACGGCGCAGGCGCCGGTGCCGCAGGAGCGGGTCTCGGCGGCGCCGCGCTCGTGGACGCGCATGGCGACGTGGCGGGGGCCGCGGTCGGCGACGAACTCGATGTTGACGCCGTCCGGGTAGACCGACGCCGGGGCGTAGGGGGGCTCGTCGTACAGGGTCCCCGCATGGGCGAGGTCCTCGACGAAGGCGACCGCGTGCGGATTGCCCATGTTCACGTTCCGGGCGGGCCAGCTGCGTCCGTCGACGGTCACGGTGACCCCGGCCTCGGGGAGCAGGGCCTTGCCCATCCGGACGGTGACGGAGCCGTCCTTGTCCAGGTGGACGCGCTTGACGCCGCCCCTGGTGGCGACGGCGACCTCGCCGGCGGTGACGTGCCCGGCGTGCTGCAGATAGCGGGCGAAGACCCGGACGCCGTTGCCGCACATCTCGGCGACGGAGCCGTCCGCGTTGCGGTAGTCCATGAACCACTCGGCCTCGTCGGCCATGTGCCGGGCCTCGGGGTGGGCGGCGCTGCGCACGACGTGCAGCACCCCGTCGCCGCCGATGCCGGCCCGGCGGTCGCAGAGCCGGGCGACGGTGGCCGGGGGCAGGTCGAGGGCGTTCTCCGCGTCGGGGACGATCACGAAGTCGTTCTCGGTGCCGTGTCCCTTGAGGAAGGCGAGGGGCGAGGTCTGCGCGCTGGTCACGGGACCAACTGTACGGGGCGGGTACGACGGGGGGCGCGACGGTCCACGGAGCGGTACGGGCGTCGGCGGGGCCGAGGCGCGTGGAGCGCGGAAGGACGTACGGGGGCGGCGCAGGCCACTCGATGACGCCACGGCGAGCGAGCCCACGACCTGGGACGGACCGCCGTCCGTCGGGCGGCGAGGGGAGCCCACCGAGCGGGTCGGGCGGCGAGGGGTGAGGCCGCCGAGCGGGTCGGGCCGGGCGGCGCCGGACAGGCCGGGGCTTCGGCCCCGCTCGGTGCGCGTCCCGCGCGGGGGGACTCCGTCGGGCGCCCGGGCCCCGGACCCCGGACTCGGGAGCGTGACCGCCTCCGCGACCGCTCAGCGCAGTCTGGCCACGCGCCAGACCGCGAGGACGACCAGGAGGGCACTGAGGGAGACGTACAGGGCGAGGACGCGCCAGTTCGGGCGCTCGCCGGAGCCGCGGGCGGGAAGGCCCGGCCAGGTGTGGCCGACCCTGCGGGCGGCCATCATGCCCCAGCCGGCCGCGCAGGAGCTGATCAGCAGGCCCAGCATGGCGACGACGGCGCCGCCGTCGCCCGAGCCGAAGGCGAGCGGGAAGGCGAACATCAGGGAGCCGACGGCGGCGAGCCCGACGATCGGGGCGAGCTGCCAGATCCTCAGACGCCGCTGCGGGCGCAGTTCCACCTCTACTTCCGCCGCGTCCACCTCGACGGCGCTGCCCTCGGCCTCGTCCGGGCCGTCCGGCGTCAGTCCGGGCGCCTCACCGGGGATTTCGCCCCGTACGGCGTCCTGCTGCTCTGTGTCGCGAGGGCCGGCCTCCATCGCCACGCGCCCTCCCAACTCGGACTCCACTTGGTCGATCGATGCTCGATGATGGCACGCCCCCGGCCCCCGGAATGACGGGCATGACGTCCCGATGCCATCACGTGATCAGGCTGTAACCGCTCGTTCGACCAACGTCAGCGCCCGTCGCGGGAGTTCCCCCCGGTCCTCGACGGCGCCGCTGAGCCAGTGGACCCGGGGGTCACGCCGGAACCAGGAGTCCTGGCGGCGCGCGAAGCGCTTGGTGGCGCGAACCGTCTCGGCGCGGGCCTCGTCCTCGGTGCACTCCCCCGCGAGTGCCGCGAGCACCTGCTGGTAGCCGAGCGCGCGGGCCGCCGTACGCCCCTCGCGCAGGCCCTGCGCCTCAAGGGTGCGGACCTCGTCGACGAGCCCGGCCTCCCACATGCGGTCGACCCGGCCGGCGATCCGCTCGTCGAGCTCCGGGCGGGCCACGTCGACGCCGATCTGCACGGTGTCGTAGACGGAGTCGTGACCGGGGAGGTTGGCGGTGAACGGCTTGCCGGTGATCTCGATGACCTCCAGGGCGCGCACGATGCGCCTGCCGTTGCTGGGCAGGATCGCCCGGGCGGCCTCGGGATCGGCGGCGGCGAGCCGGGCGTGCAGGACGCCGGAGCCGCGCTCTTCGAGCTCCGCCTCCAGGCGGGCGCGGAGCTCCGGGTCGGTGCCGGGGAACTCCATGACGTCGAGGGCGCCGCGCACGTACAGCCCGGAGCCGCCGACCAGGATCGGGGTGCGACCCTCGGCGAGCAGCCGGTCGATCTCGGCGCGGGCGAGCCGCTGGTACTCGGCGACGCTGGCGGCCTCGGTCACGTCCCAGATGTCGAGGAGGTGGTGCGGGACGCCGTCGCGCTCCTCCCACGTCAGTTTGGCGGTGCCGATGTCCATCCCTCGGTAGAGCTGCATCGAGTCGGCATTGACGACCTCGCCGCCCAGCTGCTGGGCGAGAAAGACACCCAGATCGGACTTTCCGGCCGCAGTGGGACCGACGACGGCGATGACCCGCGGGGCGGGAGCTGCACTTCTCACTTCCCCAGTCTCGCAAACCTCACGGCGCGTCCCCGAATGAGCTACGTGACGGCCCTCATCCGCCTTCGTTGCCTGTTGCGGAATTCCGACCCTGAGTACGCTAGGGAGCAGATATGAGCGTTTTCGCACTGTTTCGCCGGAAGAGCAAGGAAGCGACCTCTGGAACCGCGGGCGTGACGGAGGCGGCGGAGACGGCCGCGCAGGCTCCCGAGGGCGCCGCGTCCGACGAGGCCGCCGAGGCCGCGACGGGGGCCGACGAGCCCGCGGTGCCGGCCGAGGCCGTCGAGATCCCGAAGCAGCAGTCGGCGGAGGAGGCCGCGGACAGCGAGGCCGGCGAGAGCGCCCGTAGCTAGACACGGCACGGAATCGCACGGGTCCGCAAGGATCCGCACGGGTCCGCACGGATCCGCAAGGGTCTGCACGGAACGGCACGGACCTCATCGGGTCCGTCGGAGGGAGGGTGACCCCATGGGTCTCCTGGATTCACTGAAGGCCAAGCTCGGCCCGGCCAAGGACAAGGTCTCCGACCTCGCCAAGGAGCACGGGGGCAAGGTGGAGCACGGCCTGGAGAAGGCCGCCAAGGTCGTCGACGAGAAGACCAAGGGCAAGTACAGCGACAAGATCGAATCCGGCACCGGCAAGGCCAAGGGGGCCATCGAGCGGCTCGCCCACAAGGACGAGGGCCCGCCCCCGCCGCCTTCGCCGCCGGCCGCCTGACCCGGGCGCCCGCCCCTCCCCCTCGGCGGACGGTCGCGGAGCCCACGGCTCCGCGGCCGTCCGCCATGGCGTGCCCCGGCCGCCGTCGTCCCCGTACCGGACCCGGCTCGGCCCCGCTCGCGCCCAGGTCGTGTCCGGAGAGCCCCGCCCGGCACGCGACGCCGGGTACGCACGCTCGCCCGCTGTCGGCACACCGGAGTACGCCTGGTGCGAGGGCGACCCTCCGGCTCGGCGATCGCGCGCACCGGACGCCGCGAGCCCCGCCCTGCGGGCGGACGGCGCTCCTTCACGGACGCGACCTGGCTAGCTCCAGGCGGCGACGAAGTAGCCGACGCCGTACGGGGCGTCCTCGAAGAGCAGCCGGCCGGCCAGGTCCGCGCCCTCGGCGGCGCCCGCGAGCACCTGCCAGGGCGCCCGGCCGGCCGCCTTCAGCTCGTACGCGAGTTCCTCGTCCAGGGCGAGCAGCGCGGCCGGGTCCGCCGAGCCGAGCGCCCGGGCGGCCTCCGCGTCGAAGGCCTCGGCACGCTCGTCCAGGTAGCCGGGCGCCTTCAGCGTGCGGCAGGCGCTGCCGTCGCCCATCACGAGCAGGGCGACGCGCTCCGCCGACCCGGCGATGTCCCGTCCGGTCGCCGCGCAACGCGCGGCCTCCAGCGGCTCGCCGACCCCGAGGCCCTCGACGGGTGCAGCGGCCCAGTCGGTGTGCTCCAGGAGCCAGCCGGCGACGGCGAGCGAGGCGGGCAGCGGCCGGTCGCCGCCGGGCCCGCTGCCGAGCCGTACGGTCAGGTCGACGCCGAAGCCGGCGAAGGAGCCGACCGAACCGGCGGGGAACACGCCGCGGTCGCCCTCGGTCGCCGGACCGACCACGACCAGCCGGTCGGGGCGGGACGCGGCGAGCACACCGAGCGCGTCGGAGCAGGCCGTACGGGCCTCGGCGAGCTCGGGCGCGGCACCCGCCGCGACGGCGGGCACGAGCAGCGGAGGGCAGGGGCAGACGGCGGCGGCGACAAGCATGATCCGCAGCCTACTGCGCTACCGCACCGGGGGCCGGTCCTCAGGCTCGGCGGGCCACAGGTCCCAGTCCTTCGTGTCGTGGACCAGCTCGGCGAGGCTCAGGGTGATCTCCAGGAAGGTCACGGCCCCCTTGACGATCACCAGATAGCTGTCGCCGCCGGGGAAGCGGTAGACCTCGCGCCACTTCTCCCGCTTCGGCGCGCGGTACGAACGGACGGCGAGCTGCAGCGCCTCTTCGGCGTCCTCCCGGGTGCCGGTCACCCGGGAGACGACCTCCGTGACGTGATGGTCGCCCTGCGAGTACCTCGCGACGACGGCCCATTTCCCCATGTGTCCCCCCGGGGTGTCGGTATCGGTGTCCGTGTCAGTGGCTGCCGCAGGCCGGCGCGTCCGCGACCGGCAGGGGCTCCGGGACGCCGATCTTCGGCAGGCCGAGGAGCACGCCGGCCGGCTTGGCGGCTGCTGCGGCGGTGCGCTTCTCCCAGGCGTCGCCCGCGCGGGTGCGGCGCACGGCGGTGGTCGGGCCCTCGGCGAGGAGGTGGTGCGGGGCGGCGTAGGTGATCTCGACGGTCACGACGTCGCCCGGGCGCACGTCCTCGTCCGGCTTGGTGAAGTGGACGAGGCGGTTGTCGGGGGCACGGCCGGAGAGGCGGTGGGTCTCGCCGTCCTTGCGGCCCTCGCCCTCGGCGACCATGACCTCCAGGGTGCGGCCGACCTGCTTCTTGTTCTCCTCCCAGGAGATCTCCTCCTGGAGGGCGACGAGGCGCTCGTAGCGCGCCTGCACGACCTCCTTCGGGATCTGCCCCTCCATGGTGGCCGCGGGCGTGCCGGGGCGCTTGGAGTACTGGAAGGTGAAGGCGTTCGCGAAGCGGGCCTCGCGGACGACGTGCATGGTCTGCTCGAAGTCCTCCTCGGTCTCGCCGGGGAAGCCCACGATGATGTCGGTGGAGATGGCGGCGTGCGGGATGGCGGCGCGCACCTTCTCGATGATCCCGAGGAAACGCTCCTGCCGGTACGAGCGGCGCATCGCCTTCAGGACGGTGTCCGAGCCGGACTGCAGCGGCATGTGCAGCTGCGGCATGACGTTCGGGGTCTCGGCCATGGCGGCGATGACGTCGTCGGTGAAGTCGCGCGGGTGCGGCGAGGTGAAGCGGACCCGCTCCAGTCCCTCGATCTCCCCGCAGGCGCGGAGCAGCTTGCTGAAGGCCTCGCGGTCGCCCAGGTCGGAGCCGTACGCGTTGACGTTCTGGCCGAGCAGGGTGATCTCCGAGACGCCCTCGCCGACCAGCGCCTCGATCTCGGCGAGGATGTCGCCGGGACGCCGGTCCTCCTCCTTGCCGCGCAGCGCCGGGACGATGCAGAAGGTGCAGGTGTTGTTGCAGCCGACGGAGATGGAGACCCAGGCGGCGTAAGCGGACTCGCGGCGTGTCGGCAGCGTCGACGGGAACGCCTCGAGGGACTCCGCGATCTCGACCTGCGCCTCCTCCTGGACGCGGGCGCGCTCCAGGAGCACCGGCAGCTTGCCGATGTTGTGGGTGCCGAAGACCACGTCGACCCAGGGGGCCCGCTTGACGATGGTGTCGCGGTCCTTCTGCGCCAGGCAGCCGCCGACGGCGATCTGCATGCCGGGCCGGGCGGCCTTCATCGGCGCGAGGTGGCCGAGGTTGCCGTACAGCTTGTTGTCGGCGTTCTCGCGGACGGCGCAGGTGTTGAAGACCACCACGTCGGCGTCGCCGTTGGAGCCCGTGGGAGCCTTGACGTAACCCGCCGCCTCGAGGAGGCCGGAGAGCCGCTCGGAGTCGTGGACGTTCATCTGGCACCCGTAGGTGCGTACTTCGTAGGTTCGCGTCACGCCCTGCTCGGCCACGGCTCCGGTCCCGTCTTTGCTGCTGGTCACCTGACAAGGGTAAGGGGGACCGGAGGTTGCCCCGCCACGGCCGGGCGCCGCCCCGGCGCCGCCCCCGCCCCCGCGTCCGCCGCGGCCCGCCGCTCACGTCTCCCGCGCCCTCCGCCGGCGCCCCCCGCCGCTCGCCTCCGTCACGGCCGTGAGCTGGGCGGCGAGGGTGCCCGCGTCCGGTCGGACGGCACCCGCGAAGACCGCCGAGCCGACCGTGAAGGCATCGACGCCCGCCTCGGCGAGGGCCCGGATCTGGGTGGCGGTGGTGAGGGAGCCCGCGACGACGAGCCGGCCGGCGGTCGCCGCGCGGGCGGCGCGGACCAGGGCGAGCGGATCGGCCTCGGTGGCGCGGTGGGCGAGCAGGTCGACCCCCGCGCAGCCGGCCGCCTCGGCCCGGCGGCAGTCCTCCGCGATACGGGCCGTGTCGCCGGCCAGGCGGGTCGGACGGCCCTCGGGCTCGCCGACGAACGGCAGGTAGCGGACGGGCGTCCCGGCGAGCAGGTCGAGGGTCTCCGCCACCCACGTGCCGCCCATCAGCCAGTCGACGCCGAGCTCGACCGCGGTCCGTACGGAGTCGAGGGCCTGGTCTCGGCCGGTGGAGACCACCTCCAGGTGGCTGGTCGCGCCGAGCGCCCTGATCTGCTCGTGGAGCCTGCGCAGGGTGGCGGGGTCGACGCCGACGTCCTTGAAGCCGATGTGGGTGATGCCGAGATCGCGGACGGAGTCGAGGACGTGGAGGCAGTCGGTGACGGTCCGGTCGTCCCGGGTCAGCATGAAGACGAAGTCCATCGGGGGTCCCCCTGGGCGTGGGCGGCCAGCTCGTCGGCGTGGCGCAGGGCGGTGAGCAGGCTGGTGTGGTCGGCGGTTCCGGTGCCCGCGAGGTCGAAGGCGGTGCCGTGGTCGACGCTGGTGCGCACGAACGGCAGGCCGAGGGTGATGTTGACGCCGTGCTCCAGCCCCAGGTACTTCACCGGGATCAGCCCCTGGTCGTGGTACTGGGCGACGACGGCGTCGAACTCGCCGGCCCGGGCGCGCATGAAGACGGTGTCGGCGGGCCACGGCCCGCTCGCGTCGATGCCCTCGGCGCGGGCGGCACGCACGGCGGGGGCGATGACGTCGAGGTCCTCGCGGCCGAAGAGGCCGTTCTCGCCCGCGTGCGGGTTGAGACCGGCGACGGCGATCCGGGGCGGCCGGCCGGCGCCTTCACCCCCGGCCGCGCGCAGGGCTTCGTGGGTGAGCCGGATGACGTCCAGTTCGCGTTCGACGGTGAGGGCGTCGAGCGCGGTGCGGAGCGACTGGTGGACGGTGACGAGGACGACGCGCAGCTCGTCGTTGGCCATCATCATCGCGTAGCGGCCGGTGCCGGAGAGCTCGGCAAGGATCTCGGTGTGGCCGGGGTGCGGCAGCCCGGCGAGCCGTAGCGCCTCCTTGTTGATGGGGGCCGTGACGATCGCTCGTACGTCTCCGGCGAGAGCGAGGTCGACGCCTCTGCGGACGTACGCGTAGGAGGCCGCGCCCGCCACGGCGGCGACGGTGCCGAGGGCGAGGTCCGCGGGGAGGGCGGGCCCCGCCGCGAGCACGTCCAGGACGCCGGGGGTACGGCCGGCTCCGGCGGGGCTCTCCACCGTGCGCACGTGGAGCCGTGTGCCGGTGGCGCGGCAGGCGCCGGCGAGGACGCCGGGATCGCCGATCACGAGGACGGGGGCGCTCGCCGGACGACGCGGATCGGCAAAGGCCTTGACCGTGATCTCCGGGCCGATGCCGTGGGGGTCGCCCATGGTGATGGCGACCGGGCGGCCCGGTGGACCGGGCCGTGCCGGGACGGTGGGCGCCGGGCGGGACAGCGGGCCGAGCGGTGGGGGGACCGGGGCCGGGACGGTGGGTGCCGTAACGGTGGGCGCCGGGGCTACGGGCGCAGGGGCTGTGGGCGCAGGGGCTGCGGGTGCCGGGGCTATGGGTTCCGGGTGGGGCCTCGGGTCGGTCATCGGGCGTCTCCCGTGGCTCGGGTGTGTCCCGCCTGCCGTGTGTCGCCGGGTGCCTCCGGGTCGCGTGTCCGTCGCACGTCCCCCGGAGTCACACGGCCCCCCGCCAGCACGGTGTGCAGGCGGACGAGCGTGCGGTCGTCGCCGAAGCCGCCCGCCTTGACCAGGACGGGGAGGCGGGGGACGGCCGGCCCGTGGAGGGTGCCGCGGGCGATGCCCGGCTCCGGTTCGTCGTACAGCTCGATGCCGGTGGCGCCCAGCGCACCGAGGACGGCAGCCGCGGTCTCCCCGCCGGTGAGGACGAGCCCGTCGGCGCGCCGCTCCCTGATCAGGGCGTCCGCGGCGCGGGCGAGCCGGTCGAGCAGGGGGGCGGGGTCGGCGGCGCGCTCGTCGGGCGTGTGCAGGGTGAGGACGGAGCCAGGGTCCAGGGGCGACGGGGTCGTGATGCCGTCGCGCGCTTCCGACTCCTTCCGCAGCGCGGCGAGTTGGCGCCTGCTGGCGGGATTGACGCTACCGACGACCGTCAACGGGGCTCGCACGGAGGGGAGTTCGGGGAGCGGGTCGGCCGGCTGACGGGGGTGGCGGCGGGCCAGGGCCGCCGCCAGGCCCGGTGAACCCACCCACAGGACGTCCTGGGGGCGGGGTACGGCGGCCGTGATCGCGTCGAGGTCCGCTTCCGTGGCGGCCGAGCAGGCGAAGATCCCGCCGCTCTCGACCAGTCGGGGCAGCTCTGACAGCCGGCCGGGGTCGACGAGGACCGCATCCGGGAGGAGCTCGGCGAGGTCGGCCGTGCGGACCGGGTGGGCCGGGTCACGGGCGAACTCGCTCGTGTCGACCCGTACGCCCCGCACGTACTGGACGCCCCTGACCGTCGTACGGCCCTCGGTCGGGAAGGCCGGGGCGAGGATCGCGGCGCGACGGCCCGATCCGGCGAGGGCGGCGCGCAGTTCGGCGACGACGTGGCCGCGCAGGGTCGAGTCGACCGTCTTGACCAGGAGTTGCGCGTCCGCGTACGCCTCGGCGGCCTGCCGGGTCCGCACGGCGGCCTCCGGCTCTCCCAGGAGGCGGGTGCCGAGGTCGACGGCGGTCACACCTGCCCGGTGAGCCCCGTGAGCCCTGTGAGCCCTGTGAGCCCTGTGAGCCCTGTGAGCTCCGTGAGCCGTGCGGGCCTCGGGGGCCTCGGGGACCGCATGAGCCTCGGAGACCCCGTAGACCTCGGGGCCCTCGGCGGCCTCGGCGGCCTCGGGGGCGAAGAGGACGAGGGCGCGGTGGCCGGACCGGCGGAAGGGAGCGGCGCCGTCGGCGGCGCTGGTCAGGTCGTCGGCGAGGACGACGACGGTGGACGGCGGGGGTGGCGGGGGTGGCGGGGGTGGCGGGGATGGCGGCATCGGGGCGTGTCCCTCGGATCGTGGTGGAGCGTGCGCGATCGTTGTTCCGTGACGAGATCAACCTTGTCTCGCCACGAACCCGCAGGACAAGCGATTCCTTCTCACCCCACCTGTGACTAGATTTCACGCATGACCAGGCCGGACCTTCCCCCGCTGAACACCCTGCTCCCGTTCGAGGCGGCCGTCCGGCACGCGAGCATGACCCGGGCCGCCCAGGAGCTCCACGTCACGCACGGGGCGGTCAGCCGGCAGGTGCAGAGCTTGGAGAAGGCCCTGGGGACACCCCTCTTCGAGCGCGGGGCGCGCTCGCTGCGGCCCACCCCGCAGGCGCGCCGTCTCGCCGCGGCCGTGCGGGACGCGCTGGACCTGATCGAGTCGGCCGCGCGGGAGGTCTCGGGCCGCGACCGGGGCACCGGGCCGCTCGCCCTGTCGTGCGAGCCCACGCTGCTGATGCGCTGGCTCATCCCGAGGCTGCCGGACCTCGCCGCGCGGCACCCCGAGCTGACCGTGCACCTGTCCGCGGGCGGCGGCCCCGTCGCGTTCGCGCGGGACACGGTGGACGCGGCGCTGCGCCGGGACGACTTCCCGGCGCCCGAGGGAGTGAGCCGCGTACCGCTGTTCGAGGAGTGGATCGGGCCGGTCTGCCGTCCCGAGCTCGCCGCTCGGCTGAGGAGCGGCGCACCGGTGCCGCTGCTGCACACCAGCACGCGGTCGGCCGCCTGGGACGACTGGCGCCGGCTCACCGGCCTGACGACCACAGCCGCGTCGGAGCAGGTCTTCGAGCACTTCTACCTGGCGCTCCAGGCCGCCGCCGCGGGCGTGGGCGTGGCCGTCGGACCGTACGCACTCGTCCGCGACGACCTCGTACGGGGCCAGTTGGCGGCCCCGTACGGGTTCGTCGCGGACGGCACGGGCTACGGGCTGCTCAGCCCGCGCCCGCCGGAGCGGGACGCCCGGACCGCCGCGCTGCTCGGCTGGCTGCGGGACCAGGCGGCCGTGCTGACGCCGCCCACAGGCCACCGGTTCGGGATCAGTTGAGCGGGACGGTGCGGATCGCCCGGCCCGACCGGGCGGCGGGCGCAGCCGCCTTGAGGGTCCCCTTGTCCGAGGAGTACGCGGGCGCGTCCGCGCCGACCGGCGTGGTGGTCATCGGCCGGGACGCGGCGCACCGCTGCTTCTCGGCCTCCGACATGGGCCCGGTGCGCTGGAGCAGCCGGTCGGGCGCGGCCCGCGAGGGGCCGTCGATCACCGCGTGCAGCCGGTAGTCGTCCTTCTTGCTGAGGAACCAGCCCTCGACGCGTTCCCGGCTCGGCTGGAGCTCCACCCAGCTCACCTCGCCGGGCTGGATGCGCTCGACGACGGTGCGCTGGTCGCTGCTGAACCACTGCCAGGCCCGCTGCCAGCCCTGTTCGTACGCGAGGGAGAACTGACCGGCCATCGGCCGTTCCTTGATCCGCTTCTCGTCCTCGGTGCGGTCGCCCGACGTGGGCAGTTTGGCCACTTCGTTGAGGGGCAGTTGGGCGGCGGCGTAGGTCTGGGAGACGCTGTCGTAGCTCCGCTCGGAGAGGGGGACGATCCGGGTGTGTTCGAGGGTGTTGCGGGTGCAGTTGACGAAGGCCTCGCCCACGACCCGGGACCGGTCGTAGTAGCGGAAGGACATGCCGGGGACGGGCCGGAAGGCGCAGGCGTTCTCGCCGTTGCACGCGGCGGCCGCGTTGTGCAGGGTCTTCTCGCGCTCGTTGCCCTTGTAGGCCTCCGCCGTGCCGAGCGCGGTCTTGTCGACGGTCCTGTCGAGTGCGGGCGGCACTTCGACGGCCCGGATGCGGGCGATCATGGGCGTGCAGGTCACATGGGTCCTGGGGTCGGTGACCTTGGAGGTGAAGGTGAGCAGCGGCTCGTTCTCGCCCGCCGTGAAGACGTAGCTGCGCGTGGTCCAACGGCCCTTGCCCGGCGTGCCCTTGACGCGGTCGGGGTCGCCGGCCGTGGTGACGGCCTGTACGGATCCGCCGGAGGCCTCGACGGTGTACGGCTGCCCGTTGACGACCTGTTCGCCGGTGCACTCCTTGGAGACGGCCGGACTGTCCTCGTAACTGACGGTGACCTGGGCGCCGTTGCGCACGCCGCGGAGCCGCTGCCGGACGGTGTTGCCGTCCTTCTGCAGGGCGACGCCGTGGGCGTTGTCGGTGCGTCCGGAGGCGGTGGGCGAGTAGCGCTGGTTCTGGCCGTCCCAGAAGTCGAGTCCGACGGTGGTGGGGCCGTCGCCCTTCATGACGGGGTCGGCGAAGTCGCCGTTGAGGACGGGGACGGATTGCGAGCCGGCGGTGGCTCGGGCGGGCGCCTGGGCGGCGTCGGCCGTGTCGACGGCCGTCCAGCCGGTGAAGGCGGCGGCGGGGAACAGCAGGCCTGCGGCGGCCAGCGTGCGGAGGGGGGAAGCGGGAGACATGGGGACGGACTCCTCGTGGGGGGGTGCGTGCCAGGGACGGGACGTGCCAGGGACGGTGCGTGCCAGGGGCGGGACGTTGCGGTGGGGGACGTGGCCCGGGGACGTCCGGGGTCGCGGCTGGGGACGTCCGGGGACGTGGCCGGGGGGCGCGGGCGTGACCGGGGGCGTCCGGGGTCGTGGCTGGGGACGTCGGGGGGCGCGGTCGGGGGCGCGGCCGCGGGACGTTGCGGCCGGGTGGGAGACGTACGGGTCAGGAGCCGGTGGGGCGCAGGACGTCGACGTGCTTCGGCGCCGCGCCGGGGGCGAGGGCGTCCCGGGCGGGGAGGGTGCGGAGCTTAGGCGTGTTGTTGTCGCCGTCCGGTGCGGTGTTCTGCGGCGGGCGCTTGCGCCCGCAGAGCTGGTCCGGGACCGCGTAGGTCTGGGCGACGAAGGTGCTGGAGTTGACCATGGACGGGCTGTCCACGGCGATCCCGGAGACCTGCGCACCCGTGCTCGTGACGAGCGAGCCGACGACGCGCCGCATGGCGGCGCTGGCTCCGAACACCAGCATGTCGTAGGGCTTGACGGTCGTCTTGTACGTCGTGGTCTCGGTGTTGTCGACCGTCCAGGACTTGCTGTACGTGGCCTTGAAGGCGGCCTCGAAGGCGAGCTTGGCGCTCATCGAACCGGCGACCTTGCCGCCGACGGCGACGCTGGTCTTGGTGCCGTTGGTCGAGGTCGGGCCGTCCTTGAGGTTCGGCGTCTTGTTCTCACTGGTGATGTCGTTGACGAGGTTGGTGTTGACCTCACCGGAGGCGGAGACCGTGCCCTCTGCGGTGATCTTGCCGGAGATCTCCCCGCCGATGTTGTCGGTGCTGGACGTGCGCAGGGTGACGGTGCGGTCGACGCTCATGTCGCTGACCGTGCAGTTGACGACCGCGTTGCCCAGGGACCGCACGGCGGTCGAGAACTCGCGTCCGTTCTTGGGGTCGATGACGAAGCGGCAGGACTCGGGCTTGTCGTCGCACTGCTTCAGGATGTCGGTGACCTTCGCCGGGCGGCCGTCGGCGGCGACGGCCCGCGGGGTCGGCGGCTCGGCGGGAGCCTCGTCGGCGGCGACGGGCGGGGCGAGGGGGACGGCGAGTCCGAGGGCGAGAGCGGGGAGGAGGAACAGCGCGGGACGGCGCGAGGGCATGGGACATCCCTTCGGGACGGAACTTTCGGGACGGGAGTTTCGGGACGGGAGTTTCGGGACGGGGCTTTCCGGACGGGGCTTTCCGGACGGGGCTTTCCGGACGGGGCTTTCGGGATCCGGGGCGTGGTGGCGCGCGGAGGTCAGGAGCCGAGCAGCTTGCAGAGCTGGGAGACCGGGAACTGGGTCTGTCCGGGGTCGGTGGATCCCTCGGGCAGCAGGGCCGGGAAGTCCGCGCAGGTGCTGGTCACGGCGGACTGCGCGTTGTCCTTGGGGTCGGGCTGGAAGCCCTGGACGGCGGCCGTCATGTCGGCCAGGCCTTCCTTCTCGCCGTTGCCCTTGGCGAGGCCGGCCATGCAGGTCTCCGAGCCGGGCTTGCACTTCTCCAGGTCCGCACCGACCTTCTTGATGTCCTTGTCGGCCTGGGCCGCCGACTCCTTGGTCTTCTGCTGCTGCTCCTCGATCTCCTTGGCCTCGGCGGCGTTGGCCTCGTTGTCCTTGCACACCTGGTCGTCGGGCGCGCACTCGGCGGCTGCGCCGGACGACGCGCCCGACAGGAGGAGGGCGCAGGCGAGCACGGCGCCGCCGAGAACCCGTCGTACGGAGGCGGCTGCGGGCAGGGCGGAAGACATGACAACTCCCTGGGGACGGAGGTGAATTGGGGGTCGCGTGAAGGCGCGACGATCGCGGCGGGGACTCGTCACCAAGATCGCCGAGCGCATGCCGAAGCTAACCGGACCGGTCTCGGCGCCCCGGCGCGACACACGGCGCGGCGCGGGCCCGGCACCCGGCTCACCACATCGGCGGAGCGCACCCGCGGTCGGCCGAACGGCCCGCCGGGCCGTCGGGCGGAGGCCGGGCGGCGGGCGCCCCCTCGACACTCGTTAGGATGGTTCCGGGGCCCTCGCGCGAGGCCCGTGCGCCGCCCCTCGCGGGGCCCCTCACCCTCCCGGGCGCCTCCGATCGGCGGCCTTCCACCCCGGGGCGCCGGGCCCGGCGCACTCCACCCCGATCCGGTGAAACCGCCGCCCCGGTCTGTTTCCCGAACAGCCGTCGGGCATACGGGTGTTTCGGGCGTTCCGGCTCGCGCCCATGATCGCTGTCGGTCAGTCTGCTCATGTGTCCGGCGGCCCGTTCCAGGCCGTCGGGCCAGGTCCCGGGCACCCCCGTGCCCGTGGTCCGCCCTCCCGTACGTCCCCCACGAAGGAGAGCAGACCCATGTCCCGATCACGAAGCGGTGCTTGGCGTGCCCTGCGCGGCCTGACCCTCGTCGCCGCGCTCACCGCCGTGCCCGTCCTCGCCCCCACGGCCCTCGCCAACGAGGGCAACCCGACCGTGCTCAGCTGGGGTGCCGGGCGCACCGGCCAGCTCGGCAACGGCACCGTCGCCGACAGCCTGTCCCCCACCTCGGTCACCAGCCTGTTCCGCGGCGACGTCGACCAGATGTCCGCGGGCGGCACCTCCTCGGCGGACTCGTTCACCCTCGCCCGTACCGACAAGACCGTGAAGTCCTGGGGCCACAACTCCTCCGGCCAGCTCGGCAACGGCGGCAACGACAACCAGACCGTGCCGACGACCGTGCCGCGCCTGACCAACATCAAGGACGTCGCGGCGGGCGGCAAGCACGCCCTCGCCCTCGACACCGGCGGCCAGGTCTACTCCTGGGGCGACAACTCCTACGGCCAGCTCGGCAACAACCGCACCGGCGACAGCCGTACCGTCCCCGACCGGGTCCAGGGCATGCCGAAGGTCAAGCAGATCTCGGCCGGCTGCGACTTCAGCCTCGCGCTCCTGGAGAACGGCAAGGTGTACGCGTGGGGCCGCGGCATCCACGGCCAGCTCGGCACCGGCAGCCGCGCCACCAGCTCCGTACCCCGGCAGGTGACGGGCCTGGAGAACGTCGTGTCCATCGACGCCGGCTGCTACCACGCCCTCGCGCTGACCGCCGACGACACCGTCAGGTCCTGGGGTTACAACCTCTACGGCCAGCTGGGCAACTCCAGCACCAAGTCGTCCACCGTCCCGGTCGACGTCGACTGGCTGGAGGGCGTCTCGGAGATCGAGGCGGGCGCCTTCCACAACTACGTCAAGACCAGCGACAGCCACGTCTGGGGCTGGGGCAACAACCAGTACGGGCAGCTCCTGGAGGGCGACGAGGCCTTCGGCGACAACGTCTCGCGCACCAACCGCACCGCGCCCGTCGAGATCCCGCGCCTGGAGGGCGTCCAGCACCTCGCGGCCGGCGCGCGCCACGGTGTCGCGGTGACGGCGGACGAGGTCTTCGCCTGGGGCCACAACGGCGAGGGCCAGCTCGGCAACGGCACGACGGTCTCCCGCTTCGAGTCGGTGAAGATCCTCAACGAGGGCTCGAAGGTGAAGGACGTCGCGGTCTCGCTGGGTGGCAACACGACGTACGCGTACTGAGGCCGGTGACGGCATGTCGCACCGCTCGTACGCGAGGGGCGCGGTCGCCCTGGCCCTCGCCATGACCGCCGCCCTGACCGTGTCCGCACCCGCACAGGCCCGCACCGAACCGCGTGATCCATGGGTACGTGCATGGGGCCTGAACATCGGTGGCCAGCTCGGCAACGGCACCACCCTCGACCAGCCCACTCCGGGCTCCGTCCCGGGGCTCGCCCGCGGCCATGTCCGCGATCTGTCCGCGGGGGGCTTCAACAGCAACATCGCGTTCGCCCTCGCCCTGCTCAACGACGGCACGGTGCTGTCCTGGGGCGGCAACACCTCCGGTCAGCTCGGCAACGGCACCACCATCTCGCAGGGCTTCCCGGCGGCCGTCGCCGGGCTCTCGGGGGTGACCGCGGTCTCCGCCGCCGGCGGTCCCTTCGCCCTCGCGGTGCGCGGCGGACGGGTCCTGGCCTGGGGCACGAACGACTACGGGCAGCTCGGCAACGGCCGCACCGCCCCCGACAAGGACGGGCCGGCCACCCGCCCGGTCGCCGTCCAGAGCCTGAACCGGGTCAAGGACGTGTCCGGCGGCTGCTCGCACTCCGTCGCCCTCCGGACGGACGGCACCGTCTGGACCTGGGGCAGGAACAATTTCGGGCAGCTCGGCAACGGCACCGACACCGACCGGAACACGCCCCAGAAGGTGCCCGGCCTCGACGACGTGGTGGCCGTCAGCGCCGGCTGCCTCCACACCCTCGCCCTCACGGCCGACGGCACGGTCAAGGCGTGGGGCCACAACACCAACGGCCAGCTCGGCGACGACAGCACCGAGCACAGCCCGCTGCCCGTCGACGTACGCCATCTGGACGGCGTCGCGAAGGTCTTCGCGGGCGCCTACCAGAGCTACGCGCTCCTGGACGACGGCAGCGTGCGGGCCTGGGGATGGAACGGTCAGGGCCAGCTCGGCGACGGCACCACCGTGAGCCGGACGACTCCTGTTCCCGTCACCGGCCTGAGCGGCGTCCAGGAGATCGCCGGCGGCTGGCAGCACACCCTCGCCGTCCTGACCGACCAGTCCGTCCTCGCCTGGGGCAACAACAGCAACGGCCAGCTCGGCAACGGCACGACCGAGTCGTCCCCCACTCCGGTCACCGCCTTGCCCGCGGGCAGCGGCGCGAGCCACGTCGCCGCCTCGGTCGCGAACAAGTCCAGCTACGCCTACTGATCACCCCCACGAACAGAAAGGCACGCAGATGACCCCACCCCTGCGTCCCACCCTCCTCGCCGCCCTGTCCCTGGCGGCCCTCCCCCTGACCACCCTCCCCGCCTCGGCGTCCGCCGCCGGCACCGACCCCTGGGTCCGCGCCTGGGGCGAGAACGCGCAGGGGCAGCTCGGCAACGGCTCCGTGCTCGCCCAGCAGACCCCGGCGGCCGTCACCGGCATCGCCCGGGACGACGTGCGCCGGCTCGTCGGCGGCGGAGGCGGCGCGGCCGCGGCCTCCAACCAGTTCGCCGTCGCCCTGCTCAAGGACGGCACCGTCAAGAGCTGGGGCGCCAACCAGACCGGCCAGCTCGGCAACGGGACCGTCGTCAACCAGAGCTTCCCGGCCACCGTCGCCGGGCTCTCCGGCGTCAGCGCGGTCTCGGCGGGCCTCAACCACGTCCTCGCCGTCAGGGGCGGCCGCATCCTGGCCTGGGGCAGCAACGCCTCCAAGCAGCTCGGCACCGGCCAGGACACCACCAACCCGTACAGGAACCCGATCCCCGTGCAGAGCCTGGACAAGGTGAAGGACGTCGGCGCGGGCTGCGACTTCAGCGTCGCGCTGCGCCAGGACGGCACCGTCTGGACCTGGGGCAAGGGCGACAACGGACGTCTCGGCACCGGGAACAACACCACGCGCGAGACCCCGCAGAAGGTGCCGGACCTCGTCGACGTCGAGTCGATCGCGGTGGGCTGCGAGTACGCGCTCGCGCTGACCGCCGACGGTACGGTCAAGGCCTGGGGGAAGGGCGGTGAGGGCCAGCTCGGCAACGACGCCACCACCGACAGCAACAAGCCGGTGGACGTCGCCTACCTGGACGCCGTGGCCAAGATCTTCGCCACCAACGCGACCGGCTTCGCCGTCCTCGACGACGGCAGCCTGGCCGGCTGGGGCAAGAACACCGATCGGCAGCTCGGCGACGGCACGGCCGCCAACCGGACCACCCCGGTCGTCCTCGACCAGCTCAAGGGCGTGCAGGAGATCGCGGGCGGCCTCGACTTCACCCTGGCCGCGCTCGACGACGGCTCGGTGATCGGCTGGGGCGCCAACGCGGCGGCCCAGCTCGGCGACGGCACCACGACCGGGACGACCGGGACCGCGACGACCACCGCGCTGCCGCCGGGCAGCGCGATCACCCACGTCACGGCCACCACCACCGGCAAGTCCGGCTTCGCCTACTGATCCCTACCGGCGAGTAGTCGCCGTCCTGGCCGGGGCGTGACGTCCGCCCTGGCCAGGACCGGGACCGAGCTGGCAGGATCGCGCCATGCCCACCGCACCGTCCCGCACCGCCCGCCGCCGCCTGCTCCAGGTCTCGGCGGCCCTGTTGGTGCTGGTCGGTGTCCTCGTGTGGTGGCTGGTTCCGTTCGGTACGAAGTCGCCGAGCGGGCACGTCACCTTCAGCACCGGCGTGCCCACGGGCGTCTACCAGAAGTACGGAGAGCTGCTCCAGCAGGCCCTGGCCAAGGATCTCCCGGACGTCTCGATAACGCTGCGGAACAGCGAGGGATCGCAGCAGAACCTGGCTCGGCTCGCCTCCGGCGAGGCCGATTTCACGGTGGCCACGGCGGACGCCGTGGCCCAGTACCAGCGGGACCGCAGACCCGGCTTCGAGCGGCTGCGCGGCTGCGCCCGGCTCTACGACGACTACGTCCAGCTCGTCGTCCCCAAGGGCTCGACCGTGCAGTCGGCGGCCGATCTTCGCGGTCTGCGGGTCGGCGTCGGGCAGTCGGGATCCGGCGTGCGGCTGATCGCCGACCGGGTCCTCGCGGCGGCCGGGCTCACCCCGGACGTCGACATCGTCCCGGTGTCGGCGGGTATCGACACGATGCCGCGGCTCCTGGAGCGGCGCCGGCTGGACGCCTTCTTCTGGTCGGGCGGTCTGCCCACCGAGGGCGTCCAGAAACTGTCCGAGCGGCTGCCGATCCGGCTCGTGCCCCTGGACGACACCCTGGTGGAGAGCCTGCACGACGTGGGCGAGTCCACCCGCTACTACCGCTCGGCGACCATCCCGGCGGACGCGTACACCCTCGCCCAGGACGGCAACCCCGTGGACACCCTGGCGGTGGCGAACATCCTGGTCACCACGGACAAGACCGACCCCGATCTGGTCGAGGGCTTCACCCGCACGGTGATCGGCAGCCGGGACCGGATCGGCAACCAGGTCCACCCGGCGCAGCTGGTGGACCTGCGGACCGCGATCTACACGGATCCGCTCCCGCTGCACGAGGGCGCCCGGCGTTACTACCGCTCCGTGAAGCCCTGACGAAGGCGAGTCCTCGCCGCACCGGCGAAGCCCTGAGCCCGGCGAGGCCCTGCCCCGTCCGGCGAGCCCCTGACCGAGGCGAGACCTTCCGCCGTACGGCCAAGCCCTGCCCCCCGGGGCCGCCAAGCCCTGCCTCCCGGCGAGGCCTTTCCCGACAGGGCGAAGCCGACCCCGGCGAGCCCTCCCCCTCCGGCGAAGCCCCGCCCCCGGCGAAGCCCCGCGCCCGGCGAAGCCCTGCCCCCGGTGAAGCCCTGCCCCCGGTGAGGCCCTACCCTCCGGCGGCGCCCTCGCCGCCCGCGAAGTCCTGTCCCCTGCGGCCCGGCCCCGGCTCCTGGCCGGCCCACGGGTCGTTCCGCGGCACGCGCACGGTCACCTTCAGCCCGTGCGGCTCGTTGTGGGCGTACGCGATGGTGCCGGCGCCGGCCGCGAGCAGCACGCGGGAGATCGACAGGCCGAGGCCGGAACCGTTGATGTTCTGGTGGCGGCCGGAGCGCCAGAAGCGGTCGCCGATCCGCTCGAGCTCCTCGTCGGTGAGCCCGGGGCCGTGGTCGGCGATCTCGATCTCTACGGTGGCGCCGCCGGGTGAGAGCCGGGTCGCGACGCTGACGTCCTCCCCCTCCGGGGTGAACTTCAGAGCGTTGTCGATGACGGCGTCGAGCGCGCTGGAGAGCGCCACCGGGTCCGCCCAGGCGGTGACGGCGGCGGTGCCGGCGACGATCCCCACGCCCTTGTCGTCGGCGACCGGGCGCCAGGAGGCGACCCGCTCGGCGGTGAGCGCGCCGATGTCGGTGAGCCGCAGCTCGGCGGCCGTGTGCTCGGCGAGCGCCAGGTCGAGCAGGTCGTCGAGGACCCGGGCGAGCCGCTTGCCCTCCGTGCGGACGGAGGCGATCTCCTCGTTGCCCTCGGGGAGCTCGAGGGCGAGCAGCTCGATGCGCAGCAGGAGCGCGGCCAGCGGGTTGCGCAGCTGGTGGGAGGCGTCGGCGACGAAGGCCCGCTGCTGTTCGAGTACGTCCTCGACGTGATCGGCCATCTCGTTGAACGAGCGGGCCAGGTTGCGCAGTTCGGGCGGGCCACCGGCGGCGGCGACCCGGGACTTCATCCGGCCGGTGGCGATGTCGTGGGTGACGGCGTCGAGGACCCGGACGGGGCGCAGCACCCAGCCGGTGAGCCGGAAGGCGGCGCCGACGGCGAGCAGCATGGCGGCGGCCTCGCCGGCGAAGATCAGCAGCCAGTCGCGCAGGATGCGGGAGCGCAGCTGTCCGGTGGGAGAGTCGGTGACCACGACGGCCACGACGTCGCCGTCCCGGACGACCGGGGAGGCGATGGTGAGCCGGGCGTGCGTCTGCCAGGGCCAGACCTGCGGCGGGTCGTGGCTGCGGCGGCCGAGGAGCGCCTCGTTGAAGGCGCGCCGGCCCTCGCCCTCGTACGGCACGACCCAGTCCTCGGGGGCGACGGCCATGGACCGGTTGTCCCGGTAGAAGATGCCGGCACGGATGCCGTAGACGTCGTGGTAGCTGGCGAGTTCGCCGCTGAGCGTGGAGCGGCGTTCGTCCGGGCCGATGTTCCGCTCGCTGACGAACTGGGCCAGCGCGGCGAACCGGGCCGCGTCGTCCAGCCGGTCGACGACCACCCGCTGCTGCTCGGAGGCGGCGGTGCTGGCGGCCAGCGGGAAGCCGAGGGCCAGCAGGACGCCGGCCATCAGGACGATGAGGAGCGGGAGGAGTCGGGTGCGCACGGCCGGGCGGCCCCTTGGCTAAGCGGCGGGCGCGACCAGGCGGTAGCCGACGCCCCGCACGGTCTCGATCAGGGCGGGCATGCGCAACTTCGAGCGCAGGGAGGCGACATGGACCTCCAGCGTGCGGCCGGTGCCCTCCCAGTTGGTGCGCCAGACCTCGCTGATGATCTGCTCGCGGCGGAACACCACGCCGGGTCGCTGGGCGAGCAGGGCCAGCAGGTCGAACTCCTTGCGGGTGAGCGGGACGGCGTCGCCGTCGACACTGACCCGGCGGGTGGGCAGCTCGATGGTGACGGAGCCGAGCCGCAGCGTGCTGTCCTCGGCCGCCCCGGCCAGCTCGTCGGCGCCGGTGCTGCGCCGGCTGACGGCGTGGATGCGGGCGAGCAGCTCACCGGTGTCGTAGGGCTTGACGACGTAGTCGTCGGCGCCGAGGTTGAGGCCGTGGATCCGGGAACGCACGTCGGCCCGGGCCGTCACCATGATCACCGGGGTGGTGGTGAGCTTCCGGATGCGGCCGCACACCTGGTAGCCGTCCTGGTCGGGCAGGCCGAGGTCGAGCAGGATCACGCCGTACGAGGGGCGCTCGCCGTGCGCGGCGGGCAGTACGGCCTGGAGCGCCTCCTCGCCGTTGCGGGCGTGGGTGACGGTGAAGCCGTGCCGGGCGAGGATCGCGGAGAGCGCGGCGGCGACGTGGTCGTCGTCCTCGACGAGCAGCAGTCTCATGGCCCTCCTCCGTGATCTCTCCGTGCGGTGCGCGACGCGCGCGATGACGTTCTGTGTACCAAGGCATGAACGCCGATGGTCACGGTCACAGTCAAGTCTGCCTCGGCGGCACCCCCGCTTCCGTTATCCACCCGGTACGGCCTCGACCCCGCCCTTCACCCAGAGTGTCCGGTTGCGACCGGATCGTTATCCTCAAACTTCGCTCAGATGTGATGACGCTCCGCGCACCCGGTCTCTAGTGTCCTCCCCAACCGAGCAGGACGGAGCGAGAAGCCGATGAGCGGAGTGTCAGTGACCAAGGGTTCGGAGGACGCGGTGCCGGCCACGGACGACCTGGTCGTGCTGTCCGACGTGAACAAGCACTTCGGCGCGCTGCACGTGCTCCAGGACATCGATCTGACGATCCGTCGGGGCGAGGTCGTGGTGGTCATCGGCCCGTCCGGGTCCGGCAAGTCCACGCTGTGCCGCACGATCAACCGCCTGGAGACCGTCGACTCCGGCAGCATCACCATCGACGGGAAGCCGCTGCCCCAGGAGGGCAGGGAGCTGGCGCGACTGCGGTCGGACGTCGGCATGGTCTTCCAGTCGTTCAACCTCTTCGCGCACAAGACCGTGCTCGAGAACGTGATGCTGGGGCAGATCAAGGTCCGCAGGACCGAGAAGAAGGCGGCGGAGGCCAAGGCCCGCGCCCTGCTCGACCGGGTCGGCGTCGGCACCCAGGCCGACAAGTACCCGGCGCAGCTCTCCGGCGGCCAGCAGCAGCGCGTGGCCATCGCCCGCGCGCTCGCCATGGATCCGAAGGTCATCCTGTTCGACGAGCCGACCTCGGCGCTCGACCCGGAGATGATCAACGAGGTCCTGGAGGTCATGCAACAGCTGGCGCGGGACGGCATGACGATGGTCGTCGTCACCCATGAGATGGGCTTCGCCCGCTCGGCGGCCAACCGCGTGGTCTTCATGGCCGACGGCCGGATCGTCGAACAGGCCGCCCCCGACGAGTTCTTCAGCAACCCGCGCAGCGACCGCGCCAAGGACTTCCTCTCGAAGATCCTGCACCACTGAGATCCCCGCACCACCAGGGACCTCAGCGCCACCGAGATCTCCGCACCACCGGGATCTCCCGCACGACCGGAGACCTCACGCACCACCGAGATCTCCCGCACCACCGGAGACCTCACGCACCACCGAGATCTCCCGCACCACCGGAGACCTCACGCACCACCGGGATCTCCCGCACCACCGGGATCGTGCGTCAGCGCGATCCCGGAGCACCGACGCCACGCGCCCGGAACTCCTTAGTCACTGCATGCGACTTGCTGCACACTGACGATCAACTACCCTCGACCCTTAGGGATGTTCACGATGAAGCTCCGCAAGACCGCGGCCGTGGCCGTTGCCGTCCTCGCGCTGACCGCGACCGCCTGTGGCGGCAAGGAGGGCTCGGCCGGTGACAAGCCCGCCACCAAGCCCGGCGACTCCGGCGCCCCGCAGCTCCCCAAGTACACCGTCGCGACCGGTGTCGACCTGGCGGCGTCGCCGACCTTCAAGAAGGCCAAGGAGCGCGGCAAGCTGATCATCGGCTCGAAGGCCGACCAGCCGTACCTCGGCTTCGAGGACCAGGCCACGAAGAAGCGCTCGGGCTTCGACATCGAGATCGCCAAGATGATCGCCGCCGACCTGGGCTTCTCCGAGGACCAGATCGAGTGGAAGACGGTCGACTCCAAGCTCCGCGAGACCGCCATCTCCACGGGCCAGGTCGACTACTACGTCGGCACCTACACGATCAACGACAAGCGCAAGGCGCAGGTCGGCTTCGCGGGCCCGTACTACCAGGCCGGCGCCGACCTCCTGGTTCGCAAGGACGAGACCGGGATCACCGGCCCGGAGACCCTGAAGGGCAAGAAGGTCTGCTCGATCACGGGCTCGACCCCGCTCCAGGAGATCAAGAAGCCGCAGTACGGCGCGGAGACCGTCGAGCTCGGCAAGTACTCCGACTGCGTCCAGCAGCTGCTCACCAAGCAGGTCGACGCCGTCACCACCGACGACTCGATCCTCAAGGGCTACGCGGCCGCCAACGCCGGCAAGCTCAAGGTCATCGGCAAGCCGTTCACCAAGGAGCCGTACGGCATCGGCATGAACAAGGAGGACAAGGCCCTCCGCGACAAGGTGAACGACGTCCTCAAGGCGCACGAGGACGACGGCACCTACAAGAAGATCTACGAGGCCACCCTCGGCCTCTCGGGCTCGGCCTACACCGAGCCGCCGGCGATCGTCCGCTACTGACGGCCGCCCCTCCCGCGCGAGCGCCCCGCAGCCCCGTAGCCACGTACACGTCCTCCCCGGACGCCGGCTCCGGTGCCGCGGGGCGTCCGCTCCCCTGCCCGTACGCCTGCTGCCCGCAAGCCCGCCGCTGACTGCCGACGCGGAGTCCTCATGAACGTACTGCTCGACCATTTCGCGGAGTTCCGCAACGGATTCATAGGAACCGTGGAGATCACCGCCGTCAGTTCGGCCATCGCGCTGGTCCTCGGCATCGTCGTCGCCGGCTTCCGGGTCTCCCCCGTCCCCCCGCTGCGCTTCTTCGGCACGGCGTGGGTGACGCTGCTGCGCAACACCCCGCTGACGCTGCTCTTCCTGGTCTTCTTCTTCGTGGTCCCGGAGATCCTCTTCCCGGGCATGAGCCCGTTCCTGCTGGCCTCCCTCGCGCTCGGCTTCTACACCTCCTCGTTCGTGTGCGAGGCGGTCCGCTCCGGCATCGGCACGGTGCCGCTGGGCCAGGCCGAGGCCGCCCGCTCGCTCGGACTGACCTTCTCGCAGACGCTGCGCCTGATCGTGCTGCCGCAGGCCACCCGTACCGTGCTGCCCCCGCTCAGCTCGATCTTCATCGCCCTGACCAAGAACTCGGCGATCGCCGGCGCCTTCAGCGTCACCGAACTCTTCGGCTGGCAGACGCTGATGAGCGAGCAGGGCTACGCGATCGGCCCGGTCTTCGCCTGGGTCGCCGTGGCCTACCTCGTCATCACCTTCGCCATCAGCGGACTCTTCCGTCTCCTTGAGCGCAACCTGGAGGTCGCCCGATGAGCGCCAGCGTTCTCTTCGACGCCCCCGGCCCCAAGGCCCGGATCCGCAACCGGATCTACGCCGTCGTCGGCAGCCTCGCCCTGCTCGCCCTGCTCGCCGTCAGCGTGCTGCGGCTGAGCGACAAGGGGCACCTCGCCCCCGAGATGTGGGACATCTTCAACTACGCGGGCATCCGGCAGAACATCGCCGACGCGCTGCTCGCCACCCTGAAGGCCTTCGGTCTCGCCGCGGTCGGCTCCCTCGTGCTCGGCGTGCTGCTCGCGGTCGCGCGGCTCTCCGACCACAAGCCGGTCAGCATGGTGGCCACCGGCTTCATCGAGGTCTTCCGCTCCCTGCCGCTGCTCATCACGATCTACGCGGTCTGGGTCGCCTTCCTGACGGACTACTCGCTGTGGGCCCTGGCGGTCGGCCTGTCCGTCTACAACGGCTGTGTGCAGGCCGAGGTGCTGCGCGCCGGCGTCAACGCGGTGCCGCGCGGACAGCGCGAGGCCGCGTACGCGCTCGGCATGACCAAGACCCAGGTGATGACCAGCGTCCTGCTGCCGCAGGCGATCCGGGCCATGCTCCCGACGATCATCAGCCAGCTCGTGGTCACCCTGAAGGACACCTCGCTCGGCTTCGTCATCCTCTACCCCGAGCTGCTCTACTCGGCCCGCCTGATCGCCTCCAACACGCTGGTCAACGGCCAGTACCCGTACGTCTCCGTGATCGTGGTCTTCGGCGCCATCTACATCGCGCTCTGTCTGGCGCTCTCCGCGCTGGCCACCTGGATCGAGAAGCGCGGGCGGCGGGCGAAGACCGGCATCAAGGTCTCCGACGCGGAGGCGCAGGCCGTCGTCGTCACCGCCGACGCCGGTCAGCACGGCGGCTCCGGCACGGGTGGGCCCGGTTCCGCGTAGAACTGACGGTATGTGACATCATCCGGGGGCAGTGGCGGCGCCGCTGCCCCCGTCGCTTGACGCACGCACCCCCAATGGGTTGCATACGTTCTGTGATCAAGCCCCGGGCCGGTGCCACACCCCGCTGTGCTTCCCGCATGACCGTACGGCCTCGCACGCCTTCAGGAGCCGCGCCGTGGACCCGGTGATCATCGTGGGCGCGGGGCCGGTCGGCCTCGCGCTCTCCCTCGCCCTGGCCGCCCAGGACGTGCCCAGCGTCGTCCTCGACGAGACCTCGGGCAAGGAGGAACCCCGGCCCGCCCGGACCGTGGTGCTGCGTGCCGACATGGCCGCCCTGGTGGAGCGGCTCGGCTGCGCCACGCTCCGTGACGAGGGAGTCCGTTGGGTCGGCTGGCGTTCGATGCGCCGCCGGCAGCAGATGCGGCACGTCCCGCTCGACCTGGGCCTGGCCGGGGACGTCGGCGCGGAGGGCGGCGTCGACATGCCGGCCGCCCCGCTGCACATCCCCCAGCACGCCCTGGCCCGCGGCCTGCGCGACGCCGTCGGGCGCGAGCAGCTGGTCACGCTCGTCACCGACGCGCGGGTCGACACCGTCGAGCAGGACGCGCGGGGGGTCGGCGCCCACACCCGGGGCCCCGACGGGACCTGGTGGCGCGGCAGCCATCTGGTCGGCTGCGACGGCGCCCGCTCGACCGTGCGCAAGCTGCTCGGCGTCCGTTTCCCCGGGCGCACGGCGGTCGAACGGTACGCGGTCGCCGCGCTGCGCACCGAACTCCCCTGGGCCGGCGAGGCCCTGCTGCACCGGCAGCCGCCGTGGCGGGGCGTCGGGGACGAGATCTCGGCCCGGCCGCTGCCCGACGGGGTGTGGCGGATCGACTGGCTGCTGCCGCCGCGCGGCGAACTGGTCACCCCCGACGCGCTGGTGACCCGCATCCGCGACACGCTCGCCGGCTGGTGCGAGGGGACGACCCCGCCGTACGAGCTGATCGACACCGGCGTGCACACCGTGCACCACCGGCTCGCCCGGCGCTGGCGCGTGGACCGGGTGTTCCTCGCCGGGGACGCGGCGCACCTGCTGGGCGCGGTCGGCACCCAGGGGCTCGACGAGGGGCTGCGGGACGTCGAGAACCTGGCCTGGAAGCTGGCCCACACCTGGCACCACCGGGACGCCTCGCCCACCCTGCTCGACAGCTACCAGAGCGAGCGCCGGGCCGCCGTCGCGGGCCTGCTGCGCGCCGCCGACCAGGCGCTGCCGCTGCTGCGCGGCGGCGGAGGCCTGCGCACCTACCTGTCCGGCGGCGGGCGGGGGCACGACGCCCTGCTGGCCGACGGGCACCTGGGGCGCGGCCCGCTGGGCGCACTGCCCGCCTACCCGCACTCCCCGCTGGCGCCGGAGCCCGCCGAGGGCCGGATCCCGGTGGGGACGCCGGACGGGGCGCCCGTGGAGGACGTCCGGGTGACCGCGCCCGACGGCACGACCGTACGGCTGCGGGACCGGCTCGGTCAGGGGCGCCTGCTGGTCCTCCTGGTCGCCCCGGGGACCGGGGTGTGGGACCGGCGGCACTGGGTGAGCGCGGGCGTGATGCCGCGGCTCGCCGAGGCCGTGGAAGCGCTGCCCGCGCCGGCCGAGCTCCTGGTGACCGAGGCGTACCCTGGCGCCCCGGCGCACGCCGTGCTCCTGGTCCGCCCGGACGGGCATCTGGCCGCCGCGTTCGCCGGGGTGCGGCCGGAGGAGCTGTACGCCGCGGCGGACGCGGTACGAGGCGGTGACCCGGCGGCCGAGGACACCGCCGAGGACGCGTCCGACGAGGAGTCCGAGGATGTGACCGCGGACGTGGCCGCGGACGCCTCCTGACGGTCGATTGACCGCCGCAGGCGTCCGTGGTGTACTCCGGAGCGTGACCGACACCGATGTGCGCCTGTGGCGGAGGGTCCATGTGGACCTGATCCGCTACGCGGGCTGCGTGTGTCGCCCGTCCTGCTGAATTCGCCTCCCCCTCTACGGCTTTCGCGCGCGCCCCTGCTGGCTGCGCGCGCTTTCGCGAACCTCAGGACGGACCTTCGTGCCTCAGACACAGCACGCCTCCACGCCCGTTTCCGACACCTCCTCCGCTCCCGACGAGGCCGGTCTGCTGGACTTCGTCCGGCGTACGGCCGCCGACACCGCGCTGATCGACTCGCTCCCGCTGGACCCCGAGGGCCGTACGTGGGTGCGGCTCGACGGTCCTGGCGGCAGCGAGGCCTGGCTCATCGGCTGGCCGCCCGGCACGGGTACCGGCTGGCACGACCACGCCGAGTCGTTCGGCGCCTTCGCCACCGCGCGCGGCACGCTGCGGGAGCACTCCCTCGCCGTACGCCTTCCGGCGGGCGGCTGGAAGAACCTGGAGCTCGCCGACGGCGTGGACCGCGGCCGTGAGCTCCCGGCCGGCCGGGGCCGTGCCTTCGGCCGCCATCATGTGCACGAGGTGCTGAACGAGTCCCGCGACGAGCACGCGATCTCGGTGCACGCGTACTATCCGCCGCTCCCGCTGATCCGGCGCTTCAGCCGGGCGGGCGCGGTGCTCCGCCTCGAGCAGGTCGAACGCCCGGAGGACTGGCAGTGAGCGACGAGACCCCGCGCGAACAGGCCGCGGAACGCATCGGTATCGACGAGCTGTTGGAGCGGGTGCGGGCCGGCGTCGACCGGATCGACGCCCGGACCGCGTACGAGGCCTACCAGGCGGGTGACGCCCTGCTCGTCGACACCCGCTACGCGGCACTGCGCGACCGGGACGGCCTGATCCCTGGCGCGCTGGTCGTCGAGCGCAACGAACTGGAGTGGCGGCTCGACCCCCTCGGCAGCCATCGCGCCCCCGAGGCGGACAGCCACGATCTGCGGGTCGTGGTGCTCTGCGACGAGGGCTACGCCTCCTCCCTCGCGGCCGCCTCCCTGCACCAGCTGGGCCTGCACCGGGCGACGGACGTCATCGGCGGCTTCCAGGCCTGGCGAGCGGCGGGCCTCCCGGTGCTCCTCCCGGCGAACCGGGAGACGGACCAGGAAGACCGGCTGGTGGCACGACCGTCCGGGAAGGCGCACTAGGCAGCCGGGCGGGAGAACCGGGGAGCGAGACAGGCGGAGCCGGGCGGGAGCCGGGCTCGGCGGAGCCGAGCGGGAGCCCGACGGAACCGGAGCCGGGCGGGAGCTGGGCGGGAGCCGGGCGGGACGACTGGGGGAAGGACGGGCAGGAGGGACTGACTGGGGGGACTGGCCGGGGGGTGTGGCTGCGAGGAGTGATCGGGGAGACGGACTAGAAGGGCTCCTCCAGCCCCTCCGTGTCCTCGCCCTCTTCCTCCAGGGCCTGCCGGACCACCCGCAGGGCCATGCCCTCCGGGTATCCCTTGCGGGCGAGCATGCCGGCGAGTCTGCGCAGCCGCCGGTCGCGTTCCAGTCCGCGGGTGGCACGCAGCTTGCGGTCGACGAGTTCGCGGGCGCGGACCTCCTCCTGATCCGTGTCGAGCCGGTCGACGGCCTCCTGGATCACGGTGGGGTCGACGCCCTTGGTGCGCAGCTCGCGGGCCAGGGCCCGGCGGGCGAGCCCCCGGCCGTGGTGCCGGGACTCGACCCAGGCCCCGGCGAAGGCGGCGTCGTCGATGAGCCCGACGTCCTCGAACCGGGAGAGCACCTCGTCGGCCACCTCGTCGGGAATCTCCCGCTTGCGCAGGGCGTCGGCGAGCTGCTTGCGGGTGCGGGGGGTCCCGGTGAGCAGGCGCAGGCAGATCGCCCGCGCCCGCTCAGCCGGATCCTGGGACGACAGCTCCTTCTCGGCCCTCGACGAGTCGGGGCTGTCGTCCGGCCATTCGGTGCGACCGGTCACCGGGTCAGCTCTTGGCCGTGGTGGCCTTGGTCGCCTTGGCGGCCTTGGCCGGGGCCGGGACGGACTTGCCGGCCTCGTCCGCGCCCGCGGCGTCCGTGGCGCTCGCGGCGTCCGCGCCCGGCTCGGCCGAGGGCTCCTCGGGCCGCACGCCGACGCCCAGCTTCTCCTTGATCTTCTTCTCGATCTCGTTGGCGAGGTCGGGGTTGTCCTTCAGGAAGTTACGGGCGTTCTCCTTGCCCTGGCCCAGCTGGTCGCCCTCGTACGTGTACCAGGCACCGGCCTTGCGGACGAAGCCGTGCTCCACGCCCATGTCGATCAGGCCGCCCTCGCGGCTGATTCCCTGGCCGTAGAGGATGTCGAACTCGGCCTGCTTGAAGGGCGGCGCGACCTTGTTCTTGACGACCTTGCAGCGGGTGCGGTTACCGACCGCCTCGGTGCCGTCCTTCAGGGTCTCGATGCGGCGGATGTCGATGCGCACCGAGGCGTAGAACTTCAGGGCGCGGCCACCGGTCGTGGTCTCCGGCGAGCCGAACATCACGCCGATCTTCTCGCGGAGCTGGTTGATGAAGATCGCGGTGGTCTTGGACTGGTTGAGCGCGCTGGTGATCTTCCGCAGCGCCTGGCTCATCAGGCGGGCCTGGAGACCGACGTGCGAGTCGCCCATCTCACCCTCGATCTCCGCGCGCGGGACGAGCGCGGCGACGGAGTCGATGACGATCAGGTCGAGGGCGCCGGAGCGGACCAGCATGTCGACGATCTCGAGGGCCTGCTCGCCGTTGTCCGGCTGGGACAGGATGAGGTTGTCGATGTCGACGCCCAGCTTGCGGGCGTACTCGGGGTCGAGGGCGTGCTCGGCGTCGACGAAGGCGACCTGGCCGCCGGCCTTCTGCGCGTTGGCCACGGCGTGCAGGGTCAGGGTCGTCTTACCGGAGGACTCCGGGCCGTAGATCTCGACGACACGGCCGCGCGGCAGGCCGCCGACGCCGAGGGCGACGTCGAGGGCGGTCGACCCGGTCGGGATGACCTCGATCGGCTCCCTCGAGCGCTCACCCATGCGCATGACGGCACCCTTGCCGAATTGCCGTTCAATCTGTGCGAGCGCGGCGTCGAGCGCCTTCTCGCGGTCGGTTCCTGCCATGGGTTCCACCCGGTTTGCTTGAGTCGATCGCTTCATGTGAAAGACGCTAACCCCTGCCACTGACAATGGGCCCCGGCGTCCCTCCCGACCTGTGGATAACTCGGCGACAACCCCGTGATTCCAAGGCCCTGAACTCCCATGAGAATGGATGTTCGATTTTCGTGTCAAGCGCACCACGCCGCTCCCGCCCCACCGGCGACGGCCTCCCGCCCATCGTTCCCGGCATGGCCCTCCCCCGCGCGCACGCGACGCCGGCGTGGCGATCTGGCGCACCGTCCGGCACCGGGTGACCGGCCCCTCCTCCCTCTGACCGTCCGCCGCGGCCCGTCGTCCTCCGCTCGCCTCGGCCGCCTCCGCGCCTACGGCCCGTTCTGCACCCGCTGGCTCTTCTCCGCCTGCTCCTTCTTGTGGTGCAGCGCCTTCTGGAGCCGGGCGACGACGGCCTCCCCGTAGCGCCGGTGCCCGTGGACGCGGGGGTCGTCGGTCACGTCGTACCGCTTCACGTAGGCGCCGAGGAACGCCTGGAGGGTGGCGACGGCGGGGATCGCGATCAGGGCGCCGACCGCACCGAGCAGCGCGGTGCCCGCGATCACCGAGCCGAAGGCCACGGCCGGGTGGATGTCCACCGTCTTGGACGTCAGCTTGGGCTGCAGCATGTAGTTCTCGAACTGCTGGTAGACCACGACGAAGATCAGTACCCACAGCGCGTACCAGGGGTCCACGGTGAAGGCGATCAGCATCGGCAGGGCGCCGGCCAGGTAGGTGCCGATCGTGGGGATGAACTGCGAGACCAGGCCGACCCAGACGGCAAGCGCCGGCGCGTACGGCACGCCGAGGATCTCGAAGAGCACGAAGTGCGCCACACCGGAGATCAGCGCCATCAGGCCGCGCGAGTAGAGGTAGCCGCCGGTCTTGTCGACGGCGATCTCCCAGGCGCGCAGCACCTCGGTCTGCTTGGCCGGCGGCAGGACGGAGCACAGTGCCCTGCGCAGCCGGGGACCGTCGGCGGCGAAGTAGAACGCGAACAGGAAGATCGTCAGGAGCTTGAAGAGCCCGCCGAGGAGGGTCGCGGAGACGTCCAGGACTCCGGACGCGCTGTTCTGCACGTACTTCTGGAGCCAGCCTGAACGCAGCACGCTGTCCTGGACCTCGACCCGGGACAGCTCGGTGTGGAAGTGCTGGTTGATCCAGTTGATCAGGGAGTCGAGGTACTTGGGGAAGTTCTCGACCATGTCGACGATCTGGCCCGCGAGCATCGAGCCGAGGAGCACGACGAAGCCGACGCTGACGATCAGGACGGCGAAGAAGACGATGAAGGTGGCGAGGCCCCGGCGCATCCCGCGCGCCGCCATGCGTCCCACGGCCGGCTCGATGGCGAGCGCCAGGAAGAAGGCGAGCAGGATGTTGACGAGGAGGCCGACGAGTTGGTGGAAGGCCCAGCTGCCGAGTTGGAAACAGGCGTAGAGCGCGAGGGCGAGCACCAGGGCCCGGGGCAGCCAGCGCGGCATGCGCGCCGCGGGTGCGGGGGCCGGCCCCTCGTCCTGCCGCCCGTCCGGGGCGGTCGGCTCGGTATCCCGCCGCGGGGTCGCCGCGCCGCCCTCGTCGGGGGCGGCGGCACGGCTCTCGTCGTCGTTCTCGCCTGCGGTCTCGTCGTTCGCGTCAATCGGGGCCACCCCGCCAGTCTCGCGCACCGCGCGGACAATCCGGTCCGGACCCCTCACATCATTGCTTCTCGGCCGGTACGCCGACGGCCGCGCACACCGCCCGCCAGACGTCCTTGGCCTCCCAGCCGGCGTCGAGCGCCTCGTGCACCGTGCGTCCGCCGAGTTCCGTCATCACGTGGTCCCGGGCGAAGGTCTCGGCGTAGGACGCACCGAAGTGGTCCGTCATCCGTTCCCAGAAAATCGTCAACCGCATGACCCCAGTATCCCGCCCTCAGGAGTGCAGCCCGGGCCGTAGGCCTTGTCAGAAGCGCTTTCGCGCCTACGGTCGGAACATGGCCGGAAATCCTCCTGAAACCCCCGCTCCTGCCGCGTCACCCCTCGCGCGGGCCGAGCACTTCGTCTGGCTGACCGCCCGCGTGCTCGAACAGCGCCGGTTCGCCTACCACTTCCTGCGCGGCGGGGCGGACCCCGTCGAGGCCGCGCTCACCGCGTACCTGAACGAGGACGGCGGCTACGGCCACGCCCTCGAACCCGATCTCCGCGGGCCGGTCAGCCAACCGCTGCACACCGCGCACGCGCTGCGGGTGCTCGACTCGATCGGCCGGTGCGGCGGACTGCGGGTCGAGCGGATCTGCCGCTACCTGACCGAGGTGTCGACCCACGACGGTGCGCTCCCGGCCGTCCACCCCTCGCAGCGCGGTTATCCGACGGCGCCGTTCGTGCCCGTCGTCGACGACCCGCCCAGCGAACTCCTGACCACCGGGCCGGTGGTCGGTCTGCTGCACCGCAACCAGGTCTGGCACGCCTGGCTGTTCCGGGCCACCGAGTTCTGCTGGGCGGCCGTCGAGTCCCTGGAGAAGTCGCATCCGTACGAGGTCCAGGCCGCGGTCGCCTTCCTGGACGGGGTGCCGGACCGCGCCCGCGCCCAGGCGGCGAGCGACCGGCTCGGGCGGCTCGTGCGCGAGCAGGGGCTGGCCGTGCTCGACCCGGACCGGCCGGAGGACTTTCCCGTGGCGGACGGCTACGCGCCGGGCGAGCACCACTATCCGTACGACTACGCGCGCGTGCCGGACTCGTCGGCCCGCCGCTGGTTCACGGACGAGGAGATGAGCCGCTCCCTGGACCACCTCACGGCGGCCCAGGAGGAGGACGGCGGCTGGCCGGTCACCTGGCGGCAGTGGGCGCCGGGCACGGCCCTGGAGAACCGTCCGATCGTCACCGTGGAGGCGCTGCGGACCCTGCGGGCGCACGGCCGGTCGATCGGCTGACGCCGGTCCGCCCCGGCCTGGGCTCAGCCACCTCGGCCCGGGCTCAGCCGCCCAGCGCCCTTACGCCCGCGGTGACCAGGACGGCGGCGCCGACGACCACCAGGAAGGGGGCCCTCAGGAAGAGGGCGACGGCCGCGGCCGCGACCCCGGCGGCGCGGGCGTCCACGGCGAGGGCGCCACCGGCGCTGAAGGTCTGCTGGGCGGTGAGCGCCGCGAGCAGGGCGACCGGCAGCAGGGCGGCGAGGCGCTGGACGAGGGGGCGTTCCAGGGCGTGCGCCGGGACCAGCAGGCCGAGCAGCTTGACCAGGTAGCAGCCGCCGGCGGTCAGTGCGATGGCGATCCACACGTTCATCGGGCGTCCTCCTTGGAGCGTCCGTCGGCCGTACGGCCCCGGAACCAGAGCACGGAGGGTGCGGCGAGCGCGGCGGCGAGGACCGGGACGCCGGCCGGCAGGACGGGCAGCAGACCGAGGCCGAGCAGGACGGCGAGGGCGGCGGTGGCCCGCTCGGGGGCGGTCTTCAGCATGGGCGCGAGCAGGGCGAGGAAGACCGCCGGGCCCGCCGCGTCCAGGCCCCACGCGGCGGTGTCGCCGATCGCCTCGGCGCCGAGGGCGCCGAGCAGCGTGGTGACGTTCCACAGCACGTACAGGGTGAGGCCGGTGACGGTGAAGCCGAGGCGGGCGGCCCGGCGGTCGGGCTGGGCGAGCGCGACGGCCGTGGTCTCGTCGATGACCCACTGCGCGGCGAACGGCCGCACCGCGCGGCGCAGCGCGAGCAGCTGGGAGAGCCGCAGGCCGTAGAAGGCGTTGCGGGTGCCGAGGAAGAACGCCCCGGCGGCCGCGGTGAACGGGTTCCCGCCGGCCGCGAGGGCGCCCACGAGCGCGAACTGCGAGGCGCCGGTGAACACCAGCAGGCTGAGCGCGCAGGTCTGGAGCAGGCTGAGGCCGGCCCCGGCGGACGTCACGCCGAAGGCGAAGCCGGAGAGGCCCACGGCGACTCCGACCCCGAGGGCGTCGCGCACGACGGCGGCGTCGCTCCTGGGGGCGGTCCCGTCGCCGCGTATCACGGGAGGTGCTGTCTGTTCTGCCACGTCAGGGACGGTACGGGGCGGGGCCGGGGCCGGTCTTGTACGTTCTTGCGGCTGCCGTACGTCCCGCCGCCGGAGGGCCGCCCGGCGGACGCCCGTCGGGACCCGTGGCGCGGACGGCCGGAGGGCCGCCGCGCCGAGCGGCTACCGGGCGCCGCGCGCCCGCTGGTACGCGCCCGGGGGAACGCCGACGCTCCGGGTGAAGTGCCGGTTGAGGTGAGGCTGGTCCGTGAAGCCGACGGCGACCGCCGCCTCGGCCGGGGGCGTCCCCGCGTCCAGCAGGCGCCGGGCCCGCCGTACCCGGGCGTCGGTCAGCCAGGTGTGCGGCGGCATCCCGTACGCGGCCCGGAAGGCCCGCAGCAGCGCGAAGGGGCTGGTGCCGAGCTCCGCGGCGAGCTGTTCCAGGGTCGGCGGGTCGGCCATCCGCTCCTGCAGGACGGCACGCGCGCGTGCCGCGTCCCGGGCCCCGGCGGCGAGCGGCGTCAGCGGCGTGACCCTCCCGCCGTGGCTGCGCAGCATCCGGGCGGTGACGAGCCGCAGCAGGCTGTCGGCGGCGAGCGCGTTGCCCTCCTCGGCGGCCCGGTGCACCCCGATGACGAGCTGCGCCGCGTACGGGTCGTCGACGACGGGGGCGGTGAACCCGACGCCGCCGCGCAGCGCGATGGTGTCCTCCGCGATGGACCGGATCAGCTCGGCGTCCGGGTAGATCGTGCGGTAGGTCCAGCCCTCGGGCACCCCGGCGTGCCCGGTGTGCGGGGTGTCGGGGTTCACCAGCGCGATCTGCCCGGGCCCGGCGTGCACGAGGTCGCTGCCGTAGTGGAAGGCCTCGACGCCCTCGGTGATGGCGGCGAAGACGAAGCTCTCGTGGGTGTGCCGGGAGAACGACTTGCGGACGTAGTGCGCGTGCAGCAGGTCGACCCCGGGCAGCCCGACCGGCTGCCAGTACCGCGCCCGCTCCCCGCGTGCCGCGACCCCGCCGGTCGCGCCCCCGACCGGCACCGGCGCCCCGCTCCGGTCGCCCGCGGTGACGGCGTGACCGCGCGGCCGCGCGGAGCCGCCCGCCGCGCCCGCGGAAGCCACGGGGTCCGACGGGCGCACGGGGGCGGAGGGGCCCACGGGAGCGGCGGGGCCTGCGGGGCCGGAAGGCCCCCCAGGGGCAGTGGGGCCCACGGGGGCAGCGGGGCCCACGGGGCCGGAAGGATCCCCAGGGGCAGTGGGGCCCACGGGATCGGAGGAGCCCGCAGGGTCGGAGGAGCCCGCAGGGTCGGAAGGGCTACGGAGGGCCGTCCGCTCCCCTGACGCGCCGCCGCCCTTGCGCGCCCCCGGTCCCTGCCCCCCGTCACCACTCGCCATTCCCCCATTCTGCGCCACCCGCGCGGGCCACCACGAGCCGGTTTCCCCAGGTCCGGGCGGTTGTCAGTGGCGGGGTGCACGATGGAGGGCATGGTCAGGTCCGCACTCGACGCGTTCTCCCCCGCGACCCGTGGCTGGTTCACGGGTGCCTTCACCGCGCCCACCGCCGCGCAGGAGGGCGCCTGGCAGGCCATCGGCGCGGGCTCGGACGTGCTCGTGGTCGCCCCGACCGGTTCCGGCAAGACGCTGGCCGCCTTCCTCGCCTCCCTCGACCGGCTCGCGGCGGTTCCCCCGCCCGCCGACGCCAAGAAGCGCTGCCGGGTGCTGTACGTGTCTCCGCTGAAGGCGCTCGCGGTCGACGTCGAGCGCAATCTGCGCTCCCCGCTGACGGGCATCCGCCAGGAGTCGGTCCGGCTCGGTCTGCCCGAGCCGGACGTGAAGGTGGGCATCCGGTCCGGCGACACACCGGCAGCCGAGCGGCGGGCGCTCGCGACCCGGCCGCCGGACATCCTGATCACCACCCCCGAGTCGCTGTTCCTGATGCTGACCTCGGCCACGCGCGACGCGCTCGCGGGCGTGGAGACGGTCATCCTGGACGAGGTGCACGCGGTCGCCGGGACCAAGCGCGGCGCGCATCTGGCGCTCTCCCTGGAGCGGCTCGACGAGCTGCTGCCCCGCCCCGCCCGCCGGATCGGCCTGTCGGCGACGGTGCGGCCGGTGGAGGAGGTGGCGCGCTATCTGTCGCCGCAACGGAAGGTGGAGATCGTCCAGCCGCCGTCCGGCAAGGAGTTCGACCTCTCCGTCGTGGTGCCCGTGGAAGACATGGGCGAGCTCGGGGGCTCCCCCGCGTCCGAGGCCGCCGAGGGCGGCGAGCGGCCGTCCATCTGGCCGCACGTGGAGGAGCGGATCACGGACCTGGTGCAGGCGCATCGCTCGACGATCGTCTTCGCCAACTCCCGCCGCCTGGCCGAGCGCCTGTGCAACCGCCTGAACGAGATCGCGTACGAGCGGGCCACCGGCGAGGCCCTGCCCGACGGGGCGCCGCCCGCCGAGATCATGGCCCAGTCGGGCGCGGCACAGGGCGCCCCCGCACTGCTCGCCCGCGCGCACCACGGCTCGGTCTCCAAGGAGCAGCGCGCCCAGGTCGAGGAGGACCTGAAGGCGGGCCGGCTGCCCGCCGTGGTGGCCACGTCCAGCCTGGAGCTGGGCATCGACATGGGCGCGGTGGACCTGGTCGTCCAGGTGGAGTCGCCGCCCTCGGTCGCCTCCGGGCTCCAGCGCGTGGGCCGCGCGGGGCACCAGGTGGGGGCGGTCTCGACGGGTGTCGTCTTCCCGAAGTACCGGGGCGACCTGGTGCAGTCGGCGGTGGTGACCGAGCGGATGCGCAGCGGCTCCATCGAGTCCCTGAGGGTCCCGGCGAATCCGCTGGACGTGCTCGCCCAGCAGCTGGTGGCGATGGTCGCCCTGGACTCGTGGCAGGTGGACGACCTGCTGGCGGCGGTCCGTCGGGCGGCGCCGTTCGCGGCGCTGCCCGAGTCGGCGTTCACGGCGGTCCTGGACATGCTGGCCGGGCGCTATCCCTCGGACGCGTTCGCCGAACTGCGCCCCCGCGTGGTCTGGGACCGGGTCGCCGGCACGGTCACCGGCCGACCGGGTGCCCAGCGGCTTGCCGTCACCTCGGGCGGCACGATCCCCGACCGCGGGCTGTTCGGCGTCTTCCTGGCCGGTGCCGATCCCAAGAAGGGCGGCGGCCGGGTCGGCGAGCTCGACGAGGAGATGGTGTACGAGTCGCGGGTCGGCGACGTCTTCACGCTGGGCACGACGTCCTGGCGCATCGAGGACATCACCCGCGACCGGGTCCTGGTATCGCCCGCGCCGGGCGTGCCGGGGCGGCTGCCGTTCTGGAAGGGCGACCAGCTGGGCCGCCCGCTCGAACTGGGCCGCGCGGTGGGCGCGTTCCTCCGCGAGGTCGGCGCGCTCGCGCCCGAGGACGCCCGGCTGCGGCTCTTCGCCGCCGGGCTCGACGCCTGGGCGGCCGACAACGTGATCGCGTACCTCGCCGAGCAGCGCGAGTCCTGCGGCCATGTGCCGGACGACCGGACGATCCTGGTGGAGCGGTTCCGGGACGAGCTCGGCGACTGGCGGGTCGTCATCCACTCCCCGTTCGGGGCGCAGGTGCACGCCCCGTGGGCGCTGGCGCTGGGCGCCCGGCTCGCCGAACGGTACGGAATGGACGCCCAGGTCATGCACGCCGACGACGGCATCGTGCTGCGGCTGCCGGACGCGGACCTGATGGGCCTCGATCTGCTCGACAGCGAGCCGGTGGACCCGGGCCGGTTCGCCGACACCGCCTTCGACAGCGAGCAGGCGCCCGTCGGGGCGGCCGACGTCGCCTTCGACAAGGGCGAGATCGAGCAGATCGTCACCGATCAGGTCGGCGGCTCCGCGCTGTTCGCCTCCCGGTTCCGGGAGTGCGCGGCGCGCGCCCTGCTGCTGCCCAAGCGCAATCCGGGCAAGCGCACCCCGCTGTGGCAGCAGCGGCAGCGGGCGGCGCAGCTGCTGCAGGTGGCGAGCGAGTTCGGCTCCTTCCCGATCGTCCTGGAGGCGGTCCGCGAGTGCCTGCAGGACGTCTTCGACGTCCCCGGGCTGCGGGAGCTGATGGGGGACATCGAGTCCCGCCGGGTGCGCCTGGTCGAGGTCACCACCCCGGAGCCGTCCCCGTTCGCCCGCTCCCTGCTCTTCGGCTACGTCGCCCAGTTCCTCTACGAGGGGGACTCGCCGCTCGCGGAGCGCCGGGCTGCGGCGCTCTCCCTGGACTCCCGGCTGCTCGCCGAGCTCCTCGGCCAGGCCGAGCTGCGGGAGCTGCTCGACGCGGACGTGCTGGCCGAGCTGGAGCGGGAGCTCCAGTGGCTGACCGAGGACCGGCGCGTCAAGGACGGGGAAGGCGTCGCCGACCTGCTGCGGGTGCTCGGGCCGCTGACCGAAGCGGAGCTGGCCGAGCGGGGGGCCGAGTCCGACTGGGTCCAGGAGCTGGCCCGGGCCCGGCGCGCGATCCGGGTGCGGATCGCGGGGGCGGACCACTGGGCGGCGATCGAGGACGCCGGCCGACTGCGGGACGCGCTGGGCACGGCGCTTCCGGTGGGCGTGCCGGAGGCGTTCACGGAGCCGGTGAAGGACCCGCTGGGCGATCTCCTCGCCCGCTACGCGCGCACGCACGGCCCGTTCACCTCCTCGCAGGCCGCCGCCCGCTTCGGCCTGGGCTCGGCCGTCACGGACGGCGCCCTCCAGCGGCTCGCGGCCGCCGGCCGGGTCGTCCAGGGCGAGTTCCATCCCTCCGGGATCGGCCAGGAGTGGTGCGACGCCGCCGTCCTGCGCCGGCTGCGTCGCCGCTCCCTGGCGGCCCTGCGGCACGAGCTGGAGCCGGTGCCGCCGGCCGCGCTCGCCACGTTCCTGCCCCAGTGGCAGCACCTGGGGAGCAACAGCCTGCGCGGCATCGACGGCCTGGCCCGCGCGATCGAGCAGCTCCAGGGCGCTCCGGTGCCGGCCTCCGCCCTGGAGAAGCTGATCCTGCCGTCCCGGGTACGGGACTACTCACCGGCGCTCCTCGACGAGCTGACCACGACCGGCGAGGTGGTCTGGGCGGGCGCCGGCGCGCTGCCCGGCAAGGACGGCTGGATCTCGCTCTATCTGGCCGACGCGGCGCCGCTGCTCCTGCCGCCGCCGCATCCGCTGGAGCTCACCGGACTCCACGAGTCCGTCCTCACCACCCTCTCCGGCGGCTACGGACTGTTCTTCCGCCAGATCGCCGACCAGGTGCGGGCCACCACCCACCCGGACGCGACGGATCCACAGCTCGCCGACGCGCTGTGGGACCTGGCCTGGTCGGGCCGTCTGACCAACGACACCCTGGCCCCGCTGCGCTCTCTGCTCGGCTCGGGTCGCACGGCCGGCTCGACGGCGCACCGCGCCCGGCGCACGGTCCCGCGCGGCCGGTACGGCACGCTGAGCGCGGCCGCCCGCACGGCCTCCCGCACGGGCCCGCCGACGGTGAGCGGCCGCTGGTCGCTGCTGCCCCCGGCGGAGCCCGAGCCGACCCACCGGGCGCACGCACTGGCCCGGACGCTCCTGGACCGCCACGGCGTGGTCACCCGGGGCGCGGTGGCCGCCGAGGGCGTGGAGGGCGGCTTCTCGGCGACGTACCGGATCCTGTCGGCCTTCGAGGACAGCGGCCAGGCCCGCCGGGGCTACGTCGTGGAGGGTCTGGGCGCCGCCCAGTTCGCGATGGACGGGGCCGTGGACCGGCTCCGCGCGGCGGCGAACGCCCGGGACCGCGGCGCCGAGGAGGGCGCGGGCCCCCGCGCGGTGGTCCTGGCGGCGGCCGACCCGGCGAACGCGTACGGGGCGGCCCTGTCCTGGCCCGAGCCGCCGACGGGCGCCGGCCACAAGCCGGGCCGCAAGGCCGGCGCGATGGTCGTCCTGGTGGACGGCGAGCTGACGCTCTACATGGAGCGCGGCGGCAAGACGCTGCTGTCCTGGCCCGCGGAACCGGACTCCCCGGCCCTGCGGGCGGCGGCCGAGGCCTTGGCCGCGGCGGCCTCCGCGGGTTCGCTCGGCACGGTCACGGTCGAGCGGATCAACGGCGCGACCGCCCTGACCTCCCCCCTCTCCCACCCCTTGGAGGCGGCCGGCTTCCACGCCACCCCCCGCGGCCTCCGCCTCCGCGCCTGAGCTCCGCGCGTTCCCGGGGCCCCTCGCGCGCAGCCTGAAGCAGGTACGCGGCCCCCGCGCATGTCCTGAGCCGGGCCCGCGCGCATGTCCTGGACCCGGGCGCGCGGGCATGATGGCCTCATGCCCGAAGGAGACACCGTCTGGTACGCGGCCCACCGGCTCGACGAGGCGCTCGCCGGGCGGGTGCTCACGCGCTCCGACCTGCGGGTGCCGCGTTTCGCGACCGCCGATCTGACCGGCCGCCGGGTGCTGGACGTCACCCCGCGCGGCAAGCACCTCCTGACCCGGATCGAGGGCGGTCTCACGCTCCACTCCCACCTCCGGATGGAGGGGTCCTGGCGGGTGTACGCCACCGGGGAGCGCCCACGCGGCGGGCCCGCCCACCAGATCCGGGCGATCCTCGGGAACACCGAGTTCACGGCGTACGGCTACCGCCTCCCGGTCCTGGAGCTGATCCGCACGGCGGAGGAGCCGAAGGCGGTCGGGCATCTCGGCCCGGATCTGCTCGGTCCGGACTGGGACCCCGCGGAGGCCGTGCGCCGCCTCGCGGCTGATCCCGCGCGGACGCTCGGCGAGGCCCTGCTCGACCAGCGGAATCTCGCCGGTATCGGCAACGTCTACAAGTCGGAGCTGGCCTTCCTGGCCGGCGTCACGCCCTGGCTGCCGGTCGGCGAGCTCGCCGAGGGCGTCCCGGAGCGCCTGGTGGCCACCGCGCACCGGCTCCTGGAGGCGAACAAGGACCGCCCCGACCGCCGCACGACCACCACGCGCCGTGGCGGCGAGCGCCTCTACGTCTACGGCCGCGAGGGCCGGCCCTGCCCGCGCTGCGGCAGCGCGATCCGCAAGGCCGAACTCGGCGACCGCGTGACGTACTGGTGCCCGGCCTGCCAGAAGGGCGCGCAGCGGGAAGAACGGGTCACCCGGTAGGACCGCTCGCCACCGCCACAACAATTGACGACCCGTCAGATTCGGTCGTACGGTCCGGACATGGCCCTCACCGCGTACGACCTCACCGGCCGCACCGCCTTCGTCACCGGCGCCGCGAGCGGCATCGGCCGGGCGACCGCCGCCCTCCTGGCCGAGGCCGGGGCGACCGTCCACTGCGCGGACCGCGACGAGCACGGCCTCAAGGAGACCGCGTCCTTGATCGCCGCCCGGGGCGGCACCGCACACCTCCACCCCCTCGACGTCACCGACCGGGCCGCTCTCGCCGCCGCCGTAGGCGCCGCGGGACCGCTGCACGTCATGGCGGCCGTCGCCGGGATCATGCACACGAGCACCGTCCTGGAGACCCGCGACGAGGACCTCGACCGGGTCCTCGCGGTGAACTTCAAGGGCGTGCTCCACGCGTGCCAGGAGGCCGCCCGCTCGATGATCGACGCCGGCGTGCCGGGCTCCATCGTCACCATGGCCTCCGGGGCGATGGACACCGCGAGCCCGGGCCTGCTCTGCTACAGCGTCGCCAAGGCCGCCGTCGTCCAGCTGACCAAGACCCTGGCCGCCGAGGTCGGCCGGCACGGCATCCGGGTCAACGCGGTCGCTCCGGGCTGGATCCGCACCCCCATGACGGACCGCCACGAGCCGGCCGCCCAGGAGCAGGCCGAGGCCGCGATGGTCCGCGTCTCCCCGCTCGGCCGGGTCGGCGAGCCGACGGACATCGCACACGCGGTGCTCCATCTCGCCTGCGACGCCTCGTCGTTCACGACGGGTCAGATCCTCCGCCCCAACGGCGGCGTGACGATGCCCTGGTGACCACGCCCACGAGGCGCCAGGGCGCGCCGCGGCGCCCCGAAGAGGCGGCCACGTGCACCGGCAGCAGGCTCAGCCCCCAACCGCCCGCGGCCACCGCCCCCTCGACCGGTCCCGTATCCCCCGGCACCAGCAGCAGGCGCATCACCGCCCACCACCAGAGCCCACCGGCCACCAGTCCGGCCGCGACCAGAATGAGCGTCACCAGCGGAACCCGTCGCCCTACCATGGCCGCCTCCTCCGGTCGACGCTAGTCCGGCAGGATCACCCGGCGGGAGGGCGCACAAGAGGCAGACCGGGCGCACAGGATGCGTATCGGCATGTTCCGGATTCCTTCCGGTCCTTCGAGGGCCGCCCACGCGGCCCTGGCGCCAGTCTCGCCCGTCCCGGCCGGGCCCGCATCCAGAGGCGGGCCAACCAGAACAGGAAAAGCCCCGGTCGGCGCCCATGTCGGGCACCGACCGGGGCTTCGCCCCATGTCGGTCTCAGGCAGCGACGACGTCCACCGCTTCCGCGGGCGCCTTGATGGTCACCCGCTCGGTGGGCACACCGCCCACGGACGTCACCGACACCGAATTGAGCATCGGTCGCACCGGCGCCGGCACCGGTTCGCTCGCCGCTGCCGACTCGGCCAGTTCGGCCAGCGACAGCTCGTCGCTCACTTCACGCATGAGCTCGGACATCCGTACGTCCAGCGCGTCGCAGATCGCGGAGAGCAGCTCGGAGGAAGCCTCCTTCTGCCCCCGCTCCACCTCGGAGAGATAGCCGAGTGAGACTCGGGCGGACGAGGAGACTTCGCGCAGAGTACGGCCCTGGCGCTGGCGCTGCCGACGCAGCACGTCACCCAGCAGGCGACGGAGCAGAATCATCGGTGGCTCCCTCCTCGGACCGCGTAGCCGCATCCTTCACGCCCCACCGTACCGCCTCGCGCCGCGGCCGTGCGGGGAGCGATGTCGTGTTCACTCATGGCTGCAAACATCAATCTCCCCCGTTCTGTTCCGTATCCTGTGCCCGCGCATTTTCCGAGAGTTCGTCGCCGAGCAGTTCACGCAGCAATTCGAGCACGCTCCGTACGCTCTCACTACGGATTTCCGCCCGATCGCCGTTCAATCTCAACGAGGCCACCTTCCCGGCCCCGGCACCGGCCCCCGCGGGCCCGGCGACGGCCACGTACACGGTCCCCACCGGCTGTCCGTCCTGCGGATCGGGCCCCGCCACGCCCGTCGTCGCGATGCCCCAGTCGGCCCCCAGCCGACCCCGGACCCCCGCCGCCATCTGCAGCGCGACCTCCGGGTCGACCGCGCCGCGCTCCGCCAGAAGGGTGCCGTCCACCCCGAGGAGCTGCTCCTTGAGGGCCGTGGCGTAGGCCGTGACGGAGCCGCGGAAGGTCTTCGATGCCCCCGGCACCCCGGTCAGCTCCGCGGCCACCAGACCGCCCGTGAGGGACTCCGCCACCGCCAGCGTGTGACCACGCTCCGCGAGCAGCTGCAGCACCCGGGCGGCCTCGTTCATCGTCCGTCAGCCTCCGCGCGGCCCGTCCCGGCGGCGGCCGCGCGTTCCGCCGCGAGTCCCCTCCGCCTCAGCACGACCGCCTGTCGCACGTAGTCCAGACCGGTGACGACCGTCAGCACGACGGCCACCGCCATCACCCAGAAGCGCATCGTGGCGAGAGCGCCGGTGAGCATCAGCACGTACATGCCCACGGCCGTGCCCTGCGCGAGCGTCTTCATCTTTCCGCCGCGACTGGCCGGAATGACCCCGTGCCGGATCACCCAGAAGCGCATCAGGGTGATGCCGAGCTCACGGGCGAGGATCACGCCCGTGACCCACCACGGCAGGTCGCCGAGCCCGGACAGGACGATCAGACCGGCCGCCATGATCGCCTTGTCGGCGATCGGATCGGCGATCTTCCCGAAGTCCGTGACCAGGTTGTACGTCCGCGCCAGGTGTCCGTCGAAGACGTCCGTGATCATGGCGACGGCGAACGCCGCCCACGCCCAGGCGCGCCAGGCCGGGTCGTGCCCGCCGTCCTGGAGCAGCAGCACCACGAAGCCGGGCACGAGCACGAGCCGGACCATGGTCAGGATGTTCGCGATGTTCCACAGGCTGGCCTGATTGACGGCCGCAGCGCCCAGCTTGCCGCGGGGCGCCGGCCTACCGGTCCCGCCCGTCGCGGATGCCGGGACTCCGGTCATCTGCCCGCCTCCTCGAAGAGACACTCGGCGACGAGGTCGACGCCCTCGGTGTCGACGACCTTGGCGCTGACCATACGGCCCGGGGCCAGGTCGAGTCCCTCGGCCGAGTCCGCCGGCACGATCACCTGGCCGTCGGTCTCGGGCGCCTGGTGCGCGGCCCGGCCGATCCAGCCGTCCTCGTCCTCGTCGAAGGACTCGATCAGTACTTCCAGGGTCTCGCCGATCCGCTCCTCCGCGCGCTGGGCGGTGAGCTCCTCGGCGAGCCGGGACAGATGCGCGAGGCGCTCGTCCACGAGGTCCTGGGGCAGCTTGTGCTCGTACGTGGCGGCCTCGGTGCCGTCCTCGTCCGAGTAGCCGAAGACGCCGATGGCGTCGAGACGGGCGTGGGTGACGAAGCGTTCCAGCTCGGCGAAGTCCGCCTCGGTCTCGCCGGGGAAGCCGACGATGAAGTTGGACCGGGCACCGGCCGTCGGGGCCTTGGTGCGGATGGTCTCCAGGAGCTCCAGGAAGCGGTCCGTGTCACCGAAGCGGCGCATGGCCCGCAGCACGTCCGGGGCGCTGTGCTGGAAGGACAGGTCGAAGTACGGGACGACCTTGTCGGTCGAGGTGAGCACGTCGATCAGGCCGGGGCGCATCTCGGCGGGCTGCAGGTAGCTGACCCGGACGCGCTCGATGCCGTCGACGGCCGCGAGCTCGGGCAGCAGGCTCTCCAGGAGGCGGATGTCGCCGAGGTCCTTGCCGTACGAGGTGTTGTTCTCGGAGACCAGCATGATCTCCTTCACGCCCTGCTCGGCGAGCCAGCGGGTCTCGTTCAGGACGTCCGAGGGACGGCGCGAGACGAAGGAGCCGCGGAAGGACGGGATGGCGCAGAAGGAGCAGCGCCGGTCGCAGCCGGAGGCCAGCTTCACGGACGCGACGGGGCTGGTGTCCAGGCGGCGGCGCAGGGGCGCGCGGGGGCCGGAGGCGGGGGCCAGCCCCTCGGGGAGGTCGGCCGGTACGTTCTCGGGCGCCTCGGCGGGCGCCTCGGCGGCGTCACCGTGGCCGGGCAGGGCCACGGAGGCCGCGGCCTCCTGCCGCTCCACCGGGGACAGCGGGAGCAGCTTGCGCCGGTCGCGCGGGGCGTGCGCCTCGACGTTGCCGCCGCTGAGGATGGTCTGGAGGCGGCCGGAGATGTCGGCGTAGTCGTCAAAACCGAGGACGCCGTCCGCCTCGGGCAGCGCGTCGGCGAGCTCCTTGCCGTAGCGCTCGGCCATGCAGCCGACGGCGACGACGGCCTGGGTGCGGCCGTGGTCCTTCAGATCATTGGCTTCGAGGAGGGCGTCGACGGAGTCCTTCTTGGCGGCTTCGACGAAGCCACAGGTGTTGACGACGGCGACGTCTGCGTCCTCGGCGTTCTCGACGAGCTCCCAGCCGTCCGCTGCCAAGCGGCCTGCGAGCTCCTCCGAGTCCACCTCGTTACGGGCGCAGCCGAGAGTGACAAGGGCGACGGTACGGCGTTCGGGCATGGACTCAAGACTACTTTGTCTCGGCCGTACCTCCGTCGCGCAGGGTTCACCTGCGCGACGGGCGTCACACACGGGGGCGGGCTCAGCCGGCCTGAGGGTCACCCTTGGTGTACGACAGGCGCTCGACCTGGCCGGACTCGAAGGTGTCCTCGATCTTCTTGCCGTTGACGTAGAGCTCGATCGGCCCGGCGTTGCCGAGGATGAGATCGATCCGCTCGTCGTCCTGGAAGGTCTTGGACTCGCCCGCGTTCAGCAGGCCGTCGAAGAGCAGCTTGCCGTCGTGGGCCTTGGCCGAGATCCAGCTCTTGTCGTCGGTCGCCGTCAGCTTGACCGTGACCTTGTCCTGCGGGACCGCCGCGATGGCGCTCTCGGAGGGCACGGGCTTGGGGTCCGCCGGCCTGGCCGGCTTGGGCTTGGCGGGGGTGGTCGTCGCCTTGGGGGCCGGGGCCGGGCCCTCCGCGACCGCGCCGTTGCCGCGCACGTCGTTCCCGTTGAACATCGTGAAGCCGACGAAGCCGACGACGGCCACGATCGCCGCGACCATGGCGGCGGTCCAGTTGGGCCGGCGGGGCTCGGGGCGGATGCGCTCCGCCTCGAACAGCGGGGCGGCGGGGGTGGGCGACGGGCGGCCGCCGTGCTCGGCGTCGTACTGCTCGATCAGGGAGGCCGGATCGAGCCCCACGGCGCGCGCGAGCGTGCGGATGTGCCCGCGGGCGTAGACGTCGCCGCCGCAGCGCGAGAAGTCGTCCTCCTCGATCGCGTGCACGATCGGGACCCGCACGCGGGTGGAGGCGCTGACCTCTTCGACGGTGAGACCGGCGGCGACACGGGCCTGCTGAAGGGCACGACCGATCGAATCCCGGTCATCTGCCGGGAAGTTCCGGTCGTCCTCGGGGGATTCGGGGGAGTTGCCGATGGACACGAGAGCGCCTTTCGAGCGTGTAGCCACCTGCTGGATGTTCAGTCTATGGGTGGTACGAAAGGGTGGGGCAACCGGGCGGGCGTCGTTTGTACGCCATGAGGCTGGGACAGGGTCCTGTCCCTCCCTCCAACTTGACGTATGCCCAAGGGAAACGGTTGCCCTCGTTCCCTTACGAGTGAGTCTCGGCCCGGTCTCGTTACGGCAGCCCCCGTACGCGGCTCCCGCTCAGGCGCCCGGGTCCCCGCCCCGGATCACGTCGAGCACGGCGTCCAGCTCGTCCGGCTTGACCAGCACGTCCCGGGCCTTCGAACCCTCACTCGGCCCCACGATGTTGCGGGACTCCATCAGGTCCATGAGCCGGCCTGCCTTCGCGAAGCCCACGCGCAGCTTGCGCTGGAGCATCGAGGTGGAGCCGAACTGGGTCGAGACGACCAGTTCGGCGGCCTGGCAGAGCAGGTCCAGGTCGTCGCCGATCTCCTCGTCGATCTCCTTCTTCTGCTTGGTGCCGACCGTGACGTCGTCCCGGAAGACGGGCGCCATCTGGTCCTTGCAGTGCTGGACGACGGTGGCGACCTCGTGCTCGGTGACGAAGGCGCCCTGCATGCGGGTCGGCTTGTTCGCGCCCATGGGCAGGAACAGGCCGTCGCCCTTGCCGATCAGCTTCTCGGCGCCGGGCTGGTCGAGGATGACGCGGCTGTCGGCGAGCGAGGAGGTGGCGAAGGCGAGCCGGGACGGCACGTTCGCCTTGATCAGACCGGTGACGACGTCCACCGAGGGGCGCTGGGTGGCGAGCACCAGGTGGATGCCGGCCGCGCGGGCCAGCTGGGTGATACGCACGATCGCGTCCTCGACGTCCCGGGGCGCGACCATCATCAGGTCGGCGAGCTCGTCGACGATCACCAGGAGGTACGGGTAGGTCTTGAGCTCGCGCTCGCTGCCCGGCGGCAGCTGCACCTTGCCGTCCCGGATGGCCTGGTTGAAGTCGTCGATGTGCCGGAAGCCGAAGGCGGCCAGGTCGTCGTAGCGCAGGTCCATCTCGCGGACGACCCACTGCAGCGCCTCTGCGGCCCGCTTGGGGTTGGTGATGATCGGCGTGATCAGGTGCGGGATGCCCTCGTAGGCGGTGAGCTCGACCCGCTTGGGGTCGACGAGGACCATCCGGACGTCCTCCGGGGTCGCCCTTATCATCACCGAGGTGATGAGGCAGTTGATGCAGGACGACTTGCCGGAGCCGGTGGCACCGGCGACGAGGATGTGCGGCATCTTCGCCAGATTGGCCATCACGTAGCCGCCCTCGACGTCCTTGCCGAGCGCGACCAGCATCGGGTGGTCGTCCTCCGCCGCCTCGGCCAGTCGGAGCACGTCGCCGAGGTTGACCATCTCGCGGTCGGTGTTCGGGATCTCGATGCCGACCGCTGACTTGCCGGGGATCGGCGAGATGATCCGCACGTCCGGGCTGGCCACGGCGTATGCGATGTTCTTGGTGAGCGCGGTGATCTTCTCGACCTTGACGGCCGGACCGAGCTCGACCTCGTAGCGGGTGACCGTCGGGCCGCGTGTGAAGCCGGTGACGGCGGCGTCGACCTTGAACTCGGCGAAGACGTTGGTGAGCGACTCGACGATGGCGTCGTTGGCGGCGCTGCGGGTCTTGCCGGGGCCGCCGCGCTCCAGGAGGTCCATGGAGGGCAGCGCGTACGTGATGTCGCCGGAGAGCTGGAGCTGCTCGGCCCGCGGCGGCAGGTCGGTCGGCTCGGGCGCCGGCTTCGTCAGGTCGGGCACGCCGCCGCCGGCCGTCCGGTCCCTGGCGGCGCCCCGCGCGGTGGGCACCGGGGCGGAGGGGGCGGCCGGGGCCTCAGGGGCCTCCTGGGCGGCGCCGGCCGCCGCCACGGCGGCGGCCCGCTCGGCGGTGACGTCCCGGGTCAGGTCGGCGACCAGCGGCGAGGGCGGCATGCCGTTGAGGACGGCGCCGTCCAGCGCGGCGGCCGCCGCGGCGGCCACGTCGACCGGGTCGAGTCCGGTGGTGTCGAAGGCGGACGCGGGCGGGGTACGGCGACGGCCGCGCCGCTGCAGGGCGGCTGCCTCGGCGCCGTCCGGGTCGTAGTCCGCGCCGGGCGCACGCCGGCGCACGGGGCGGGCGGCGCGGGGGGCCTCGTCGCGCCAGTCGTCGCCGTACCCGTCCTCGGCCACGCCCTCCTCTGGCTCGTACTCCGGTTCGACGATGCCGAGCCGGGCGCCGAGGGCGCGCAGCCGCTGCGGGATGGCGTTGACGGGGGTGGCGGTGACCACGAGCAGCCCGAACACCGTGAGCAGCACGAGCAGCGGTACGGCGAGGACCTCGCCCATCGCGAAGACCAACGGCTTCGACGCGGCCCAGCCGATCAGTCCGCCGGCGTCCTGCATGGCCTCGGTGCCGTCGCCCCGGCCGGGCGAGCCGCAGGCGATGTGGACCTGCCCGAGCACGCCGATGACCAGGGCGGACAGACCGATGACGATCCGGCCGTTGGCCTCCGGCTTCTCCGGGTAGAGGATCAGCCGGACGCCGATCGCGCCGAGCAGCAGCGGTACGAGCAGGTCGAGGCGGCCGAAGGCGCCCGTGACCAGCATCTCCACCAGGTCGCCGACGGGGCCGCGCAGATGGGACCAGGTCCCGGCCGCGACGATCAGCGCGACGCCGAGCAGCAGCAGTGCGAGCCCGTCCTTGCGGTGCGCCGGGTCGAGACCCTTCGCTCCGCGCCCTATCCCCCGGAACATCGCGCCCACGCCGTGGGCGAGGCCCATCCAGATGCCGCGCACGAGCCGGTACACGCCCCCGGTGGGGGACGGCGCCGGTCGGGGCGCGGGCTTCTTCGCCGCGGTCTTGCGCGCGGGCGCGCGCTTGGCGGGCGCGGCCTTCTTGGCCGGCGCCTTCTTCGCGGGAGGCTTGGCGGGGGACTTGCCGGGCGCCGCCTTCTTCGCGGTGCCGGTCGTACGGCCGGCGCGCGGCTTCGCGGTGCCCGCCGCGCCCTGGGAACCCTTGCCGGACGTACGTGAGGCCATGATGCTGAGGTTACCGGTGGGGCCGTCCGGGAAACACGCTCACCCGTTCGTGTCGCCCTTGCACCGGCGTGGAACTGACGCCCGCTCACGGCGGGCGCCGGCGCGATGACCGTACGTCAGCTCTGCGCGGGCAGACTGGGCGCGCCGCCCGTACCCGGCTCCAGGGCGTCCAGGGCCCTGCGCAGACCGGTGAGCTTGCGCTCCAGGTGCGCGGCGGTGGCGACCGCCGCGGCGTCGGCGGAGTCGTCGTCCAGCTGCTTGGACAGCGCCTCGGCCTGCTCCTCGACCGCGGCGAGACGGGCGGAGAGCTCGGCGAGCAGCCCCGCGGACTCCTTGGTCTGGCCGTTCGGGCCGCCGCCCTCCAGCTGGAGCCGCAGCAGCGCCGCCTGCTCGCGGAGCTGGCAGTTCTTCATGTACAGCTCGACGAAGACGGAGACCTTGGCGCGCAGCACCCACGGGTCGAACGGCTTGGAGATGTAGTCCACCGCACCGGCCGCGTACCCACGGAAGGTGTGGTGGGGTCCGTGGTTGATGGCGGTGAGGAAGATGATCGGGATGTCCCGGGTCCGCTCACGGCGCTTGATGTGCGCGGCCGTCTCGAATCCGTCCATGCCGGGCATCTGGACATCCAGCAGGATGACCGCGAAGTCGTCGGTCAGCAGCGCCTTGAGCGCTTCCTCCCCGGACGATGCCCGCACCAGTGTCTGATCGAGCGCGGAGAGAATGGCCTCCAGCGCCAGCAGATTCTCCGGCCGGTCATCGACCAGGAGGATCTTGGCCTTCTGCACCATGCCCCGTCCTCCTCGTCCCGGCACTGGTTCGCTCCGGCTCCGAGAGCCGGGGGAAGCACCGGGCGCCGCCCCAGAAGACGACTCCCATGCGCCGTCCGTCCTTGTGCCGGTCATCGTAGCCGCACCCCGCCCGTCGCCACACCCTGTCACCGCATTGTCACTGAGCACGCAGATCCGCGCCCGTACGTCGAACGCGGTGGGAGACCAGAAGGTTCCCCGTCCGGCGGGCTCTCACACCCGCCTGGCGACGGCCGGTCAGCGGCGGGATCCCAGGGGCCCCGGGAATCCCGCCGCCCGGTTCAGCGGCCCTCCCCCCGCATCCACTGCTCCATCACCGTCAGCAGGTGATCGGGGTCGACCGGCTTGGTCACGTAGTCCGAGGCCCCGGACTCGATGGCCTTCTCCCGGTCGCCCTTCATCGCCTTGGCGGTCAGCGCGACGATCGGCAGCCCCGCGAACTGCGGCATGCGCCGGATCGCGGTCGTCGTCGCGTAGCCGTCCATCTCCGGCATCATGATGTCCATCAGGACCACCGCCACGTCGTCGTGCTGCTCCAGGACCTCGATGCCCTCGCGGCCGTTCTCCGCGTACAGCACCGCGAGCCCGTGCTGTTCCAGGACGCTGGTGAGCGCGAACACGTTGCGGATGTCGTCGTCGACGATCAGCACCTTCTCCCCCGCGAACGAGAAGGTCGGCCGGGGCTCCGGCTCCGGACGCTCCTCGCCGGCCGCCAGGTCGTCCTTGCCGGACTGTCCGGGCACCTGCGCCCGCTGCTCCACGCTCTTGCGGCGGTGCCGGAACAGCGCGCCGGCCCCGGACCGCGCCTCGGTGTGCACCGGTGCGGGTGCGAAGTGCACCAGACCCCCGGCTCCCTCTCCGTCGAAGTCGATCCGCTCCTCCGGGTCCTGCTGCTCGTGGCCCTGGCCGGGGTGCGCCGGCTCGATGGGGCTCAGCGGCAGGTACAGGGTGAAGGTCGAGCCGCGGCCCGGCTCGCTCGCCGCGTAGATCTCGCCGCCGAGCAGCCGCGCGATCTCCCGGCTGATCGACAGGCCCAGGCCCGTACCGCCGTACTTGCGGCTGGTCGTGCCGTCGGCCTGCTTGAAGGCCTCGAAGATAACCCGCATCTTGCCCGCCGCGATGCCGATGCCGGTGTCGGTGACCGAGAAGGCGATCAACTCGGCCTCCGGGTCGCGCAGCGTCCCCGCCTCCAGGAGCTGCTCCCGGATCGACTGCGGCACGTCCGCGCCGGCCGGTCGGATCACCAGCTCCACTGCGCCGGTGTCGGTGAACTTCACCGCGTTCGACAGCAGGTTGCGCAGCACCTGCAGGAGCCGCTGCTCGTCGGTGTGGAGCGTGGCGGGCAGCTCGGGCGAGACCCGCACCGAGAAGTCCAGCCCCTTCTCCGCGGTGAGCGGCCGGAAGGTGGCCTCCACGTAGTCCACGAGCTGCACGAGCGCGATCCGCGTGGGCGAGACGTCCATCTTGCCCGCCTCGACCTTCGACAGGTCGAGGATGTCGTTGATCAGCTGCAGCAGGTCCGAGCCGGCGCCGTGGATCGTCTCGGCGAACTCGACCTGCTTCGGCGTCAGGTTCGCGTCGGCGTTGTCGGCGAGCAACTTGGCCAGGATCAGCAGCGAGTTGAGCGGGGTACGCAGCTCGTGCGACATGTTGGCCAGGAACTCGGACTTGTAGCGCATGGAGACGGCGAGCTGTTCGGCACGCTCCTCCAGGACCTGCCGGGCCTCCTCGATCTCGGTGTTCTTCACCTCGATGTCCCGGTTCTGCCGGGCCAGCAGCTCGGCCTTGTCCTCCAGTTCCGCGTTGGAGTTCTGCAGCTCCTTCTGCCGGTGCTCCAGCTCCGCCGAGCGCTCCCGCAGCTGCTCGGTGAGCTCCTGCGACTGCTGGAGCAGCACCTCGGTACGGGTGTTGACGCTGATGGTGTTGACGGTGGTCGCGATCAGCTCGGCGATCTGGTTGAGGAAGTCCCGCTGGATCTGCGTGAACGGCTGGAACGAGGCCAGCTCGATCACGCCGAGCACCCGGCCCTCGAACAGCACGGGCAGCACGATCACATGGGCCGGGGAGGCCTCGCCCAGCCCGGACGAGATCTTCAGATAGCCCGGCGGCACGTTGACCTGGATGGTCCGCTTCTCCTCGGCGGCCGTCCCGATCAGCGTCTCGCCCGGCCGGAACGAGGTCGGCATGGAGCCGGCCGAGTAGCCGTAACTCCCGCGCATCCGCAGCTCGTACGAGCCCTCGCCCTCGCCCACCGGTTCGGCGTCGTTGTTGGCGGAGCCGGTCGGCATCGCCACGAAGAAGGCGCCGTGCTGCGCCGAGACCACCGGCGTCAGCTCGCTCATGATGAGCGAGGCGACGTCGTCGAGGTCCCGACGGCCCTGCATCAGACCGGAGATGCGGGCCAGGTTGCCCTTCAGCCAGTCCTGCTCGTCGTTGGCGAGGGTGGTGTCGCGCAGGTTCGCGATCATGGTGTTGATGTTGTCCTGCAGGGCCTGGATCTCACCGGCCGCGTCCACACCGTCGATCTTGACGTTGAGGTCGCCCCGGGTCACCGCGGTGGCGACGGCGGCGATGGCGCGCACCTGACGCGTCAGGTTCCCGGCCATCTCGTTCACCGACTCCGTCAGGTCCCACCAGGTGCCCTCGACGTCGCGCACCCGCGCCTGACCGCCCAACTGCCCGTCGGTGCCCACCTCGCGGGCCACGCGGGTGACCTCCTCGGCGAAGTTCGACAGCTGGTCGACCATCGTGTTGATGGTGCTCTTCAGCTCCTGGATCTCGCCCCGCGCGTCGATGTCGATCTTCTTGGTGAGGTCGCCCTTCGCGATGGCGGTGGTGACGGCCGCGATCTGACGCACCTGACCGGTCAGGTTGTCGGCCATCGAGTTCACCGACTCGGTCAGGTCCTTCCAGGTGCCCGAGACGCCGGGCACGCGGGCCTGGCCGCCGAGGATGCCCTCGGTGCCCACCTCACGGGCCACCCGGGTCACCTCGTCGGCGAACGAGGACAGGGTCGTCACCATCGTGTTGACGGTGTCGGCCAGCTCGGCGACCTCGCCGCGCGCCTCGACCGTGACCTTCTTCGTCAGGTCGCCGTTGGCCACGGCTGCGGACACCCGGGAGATGTTCCGCACCTGACTCGTCAGGTTGTTGGCCATCAGGTTGACGTTGTCGCTCAGGTCCTTCCAGATGCCGGTCACGCCGCGCACCCGGGCCTGACCGCCGAGGATGCCCTCGGTGCCCACCTCACGGGCCACCCGCGTCACCTCGTCGGCGAAGTTCGACAGCTGGTCGACCATCGTGTTGACGGTCGTCACCAGCTCCAGGATCTCGCCCTTGGCGTCGACGGTGATCTTCTTCGACAGGTCGCCGCGCGCGACCGCCGTGGTGACCTCGGCGATGTTCCGGACCTGGAAGGTCAGGTTGTTCGCCATGAAGTTCACCGACTGGGTCAGGTCCTTCCAGGTGCCGGAGACCCCCTGCACCTCGGCCTGACCGCCCAGGATGCCCTCGGTGCCCACCTCACGGGCCACCCGCGTCACCTGGTCGGCGAAGCTGGAGAGCTGGTCCACCATCGTGTTGAGGGTGTTCTTCAGCTCCAGGATCTCGCCCCGCGCGTCCACGTCGATCTTCTGCGACAGGTCGCCCCGGGCCACCGCGGTGGCGACCTGCGCGATGTTGCGCACCTGGGCCGTCAGGTTCCCGGCCATGCCGTTCACCGAATCCGTCAGGTCCCGCCACACACCGGCGACGCCCGGCACCTGCGCCTGACCCCCCAGCCGCCCGTCGGTGCCCACCTCACGGGCCACCCGGGTCACCTGGTCGGCGAACGCGGACAGCTGGTCCACCATCGTGTTGATGGTGTTCTTCAGCTCCAGGATCTCGCCCCGCGCGTCCACGTCGATCTTCTGCGACAGGTCACCGCGGGCCACCGCCGTCGTCACCTGGGCGATCTGCCGCACCTGCGAGGTCAGGTTCCCGGCCATGAAGTTCACCGAGTCGGTCAGCTCGCGCCACCGCCCGGACACGCCGTCCACCCGGGCCTGACCGCCCAGCCGGCCCTCGGTGCCCACGTCCCGGGCCATCCGCGTCACCTGGTCGGCGAACGACGACAGCTGCGACACCATCGTGTTGACGGTGTTCTTCAGCTCCAGCATCTCGCCGGCCACGTCCACCGTGACCTTCTGCGACAGGTCACCGTTGGCCACCGCCGTCGTCACCTGCGCGATGTCCCGCACCTGACCCGTCAGGTTGCGGAACGCCGTGTTCACCGAGTCGGTGAGGTCCTTCCACGTACCGGCCGCGCCGGGCACCTCGGCCTGACCGCCGAGCAGACCCTCGACGCCGACCTCCCGCGCCACGCGGGTCACCTCGGAACCGAAGGCGGAGAGCTGGTCCACCATCGTGTTGACGGTGTTCTTCAGCTCCAGCATCTCGCCGGCCACGTCCACCGTGACCTTCTGCGACAGATCACCGTTGGCCACCGCCGTCGTCACCTGCGCGATGTCCCGCACCTGCGTGGTGATGTTCCGGAAGACGGTGTTGACCGAGTCCGTCAGGTCCTTCCACGTACCCGCCGCACCCGGCACCTGCGCCTGACCGCCGAGCAGACCCTGCGCGCCGACCTCGCCGGAGACACGGGTCACCTCGTCCGCGAAGGTCCGCAGCGTCTCCGTCATCTGGTTGATGGTGTCCGCGAGTTGCGCGATCTCGCCGCGCGCCGACACCCGCACCTTCTGCGACAGGTCACCGTTGGCGACCGCGGTGGTCACCTCCGCGATACCCCTCACCTGATTGGTGAGATTTCCCGCCATCGTGTTGACGGAGTCGGTGAGGTCCTTCCACACACCGGCGACCCCGGCCACCTCGGCCTGGCCGCCCAGCTCGCCCTCCGTGCCCACCTCGCGGGCCACCCGGGTCACCTCGGAGGAGAACGAGGACAGCTGGTCCACCATCCGGTTGACGGTGTTCTTCAGCTCCAGCATCTCGCCGGCGACGTTCGCCGTGACCTTCTGCGACAGATCACCGTTGGCCACCGCCGTCGTCACCAGCGCGATGTCCCGCACCTGCGCCGTCAGCCGGTTCGCCATCGTATTGACCGAGTCCGTGAGGTCCTTCCACGAACCGGACATACCGCGCACCTGGGCCTGACCGCCCAGAATGCCCTCCGTGCCCACCTCCAGGGCGACCCTCGTCACCTCGTCGGCGAACACCGACAGCTGGTCGACCAGGTTGTTCACGGTCCGCGCGACCTTCAGGAACTCGCCCCGAAGCGGCCGCGTCACCCCGTCCGTACCCTCCGAACGCAACTCCATCCGCTGCCCGAGATCACCCTCGGCCACCGAGGACAGCACCCGCCCCACCTCGGACACGGGCCGCGCCAGCTCGTCCACCAGCGCGTTCGCCGCCTCGACCGCGGACGCCCAGGCCCCCTCGCCGGCGCCGGTCTCCAACCGCTCCGACAGCTTGCCCTCACGGCCCACCACCCGGCGGACCCGCGACAGCTCCCCGGTCAGATGCGTCTGCCGGTCCGCGACCTCGTTGAAGACGGCGGCGATCTCCGCCATCATCCCGTCGCCCGAGACCGTCAGCCGCTTGCGGAAGTTCCCGTCGCGCATCGACACCAGCGCGGCCAGCAACCGCTGCAGCGCCGCGGCGTCCACCTGCACCGTGCCCCCGCCCCGGGAACGGCCGCCGCCCTTCGCCCGCGAACCGCCACCGCGTCGCGTCGTCGTGCCAGACTCCACCGTGTCCCTCCCGAAGGGGTCGACCGTACCGATCGGTCCTCGCTACCAGCCTGCCCAGTGTTTCACCGTGTCCGAACCAGGCCATAACAGTTCGGCAGCTTCGCACAACGTCCCCACGTCCGAGAGACCGAAACAGCGGTGACCGGCATCCGCTGGGACAGCGAAGGTAAGTAACCTGGCATCCGGCTGTCCAACCGCCCCGGTCCGCCCGGCGGGGGCGGGACGGGCCGAGAAGCAGCACCGGACAGCGGGAGGGGCAGACCGACCATGGCAGAGCCGGGCGTCGAGACGGGTACGAGGAGTTCAGTGATCACCGCGCGGGCGGCCGCCAGTTTCGAACCCGTCGGGCGGTCCGTCGCGACCGCCCGAGCCTTCGTCCGGGACACCCTCCAGGGCTGGGGATACGCCGAGGTGGTCGACGACGCCGTCGTCCTCACCAGCGAACTCGTCACCAACGCCGTCATCCACGCCGGCACCGCAGCCGACGTCCTCTGCCTGCGCCGCGACGACGGCGTCCGCATCGAGGTCGCCGACCGCTACCCCGAGCGCGAGATCCCCCTCCAGCACGCACGCACCATGGGCAGCCCCGACCGCGAGAACGGCCGGGGCCTTCTGCTGTGCGCCGCGCTCGCCGCCCGCTGGGGCGTCGACTACAGCCCCACCCGCAAACACGTCTGGTTCCACCTCGACCTCCCCGAGCGCTCCGTCGGCACCCGCTCCGCGGGCCCCGTGCTGCCCGACCCGCTGCTCCCCCTCACCGAGAGCCGGGTCCGCGTCGCCGTCGTGCAGATCGACGGAAGCGGCGCCATCACGGCCTGGAACGAGGACGCCGAGGAACTCTTCGGCTACGGCTCCGAGCAGGTCACCGGCAAACCGCTGGGCGACCTCGCCGCCTGGCCCCACACACCCGGCATCGGCACCGGCCTCGCCGAGGCCCTCCGCCTCTCCCGCTGGGAGGGCAGCTACGGCATCCGCTGCGCCGACGGCCGCGTCATCCCCGTCTACGCCTCGCACCTCCGCGTCCGCGACGCCCAGGGCGAGCCGTCCACCGTCTGCCTCCTCGTACGCGAGTACGAGCGCGCCGTCCTGCAGACCCCGCAGCGCCCCGCCGCCGAGCACGGGTCCGAGAACCGCACCACCGCGGACCCCTTCGAGGTCTTCATCGGCTCCCCCGCCCCCGACGACCTCGACGGCCTCCTCCAGCGCACCGTGGAACGCGCCCGCGACATGCTCGACGGCGACTCCGCCTTCCTCCTGCTCGCCACCGACGACGAGACCGAACTGGAGGTGCGGGCCACCACGGGCCTGCCCTCGGCCCGCCAGCGCTTCGCCCGCGTCCCCGTCGAGACCGGCGCCAGCCGCTACGGCTCCGCCCGCATGCCCGCCGTCCACGAGGACCTCGCCGCCGTCCCCGGTGCCGTACCCCTCCTCGAAGGCACCGGCATGCGCTCGGTCGTGACGGTCCCCCTGAAGGTCGAGGGCCGCCTCACCGGCTCCCTCGGCGTCGCCGCCGAGAGCGCCAACCGCTACTCCAACGAGGAGGCCCTGCGCCTCCAGTTCGCCGCCGACCGCATCGCGCTGGCCGTCGAGTCCGCCCGCCTCGGCGAACTCGAACGCCTCCGCCGCGGCTCCCTCAGCTTCCTCGTCGAGGCCTCCGACCTCCTGGCCGGCACCCTCGACCGCGACCAGACCCTGGCCCTCATGGCCCAGATGACGGTCCCCACCCTGGCCACCTGGTGCGCCGTCTACACGATCGCCGACCAGGCCTCCGACCCGTACCTCTCCTACGTCCTGCACGAGGACGAGGACCTCATCGACGGCCTCAAGGCCCTGCTCTCCTCCATCGACCCTCCGGACCCCGTGCCCACCCCCGGCGCCCGCGTCTGGACCGCCCCGGGCGACGCCGCCCACCGCACCGCGCTCAGCGCCAGCATGCGTGAACTCGGCGGCCCGGGAAGCCCGGTGTCCTCCGGCATCAACACCGCGCTCGCCACGGCGGCCGCCGTCGGCGGCGAGACCGTGGTCCTGCCGCTCTTCGCCCGCAACCGCGTCATCGGCATGCTCACCCTCGGGAAGCCCACCGACGACCACTTCCGCCAGGAGATCCTGGAACTCGCCGAGGACCTCTCCCGCCGAGCGGCCCTGGCCCTCGACAACGCCCGTCTCTACTCGGAGCGCATGGCCATCAGCCGCTCGCTCCAGCGCAGCCTCCTGCCGCCCGGCCTCCCCGACATCCCCGGCGTCGAGGTCGACGTCATCTACCGCGCGGCCGGCGAGGGCAACGAGGTCGGCGGCGACTTCTACGACCTCTTCCCCATCCGCGACGGCGCATACGGCTTCGCCATCGGCGACGTCTGCGGTACGGGCCCGGAGGCCGCCGCCGTCACCGGTCTCGCCCGTCACGCGCTGCGCCTCCTGGCCCGCGAGGGCTTCGGAGGCCCCGCCGTCCTGGAGCGCCTGAACGCGGCGATCCTCGACGAGGGCGCCCGCAGCCGCTTCCTCACCCTCCTGTACGGCGAGATGCGGCCCCAGGAGGACGGCTCCGCGGTCCTGAAGGTCGTCTGTGCCGGCCACCCGCTCCCCCTCCGGCTGAGCCAGGACGGCGTCGTCCGTCCCGCCGCGGACCCCCAGCCGCTCCTGGGCGTCATGGACGACCTGGAGCTCTACGAGCAGACGGTCACCCTGGACCCGGGTGACGTCCTGCTGTGCGTCACGGACGGCGTGACGGAACGCCGCGAGGGCACCCGCATGCTGGGCGACGACGGTCTCACCGAGGTCCTCAAGACCTGTACGGGCCTGACGGCCGGCGCGGTCGCCTCCCGCGTCCTGCGCGCGGTCGAGCGCTTCGCCCAGGAGCCCGCCTCGGACGACATGGCGATCCTGGCGCTGCGCATCCCTGAGCCGCACCACCAGTAGCGGAAAGCCGGCCCCGTGCGGGGGCCGGCTTCTCCGATGCCTTCGGGGCGCAACGCAAAAAAGGCCCCCGCCTGATGGCGGGGGCCTTTTCTCTGAGCCCTTTAACGGAATCGAACCGTTGACCTTCTCCTTACCATGGAGACGCTCTGCCGACTGAGCTAAAAGGGCGGGTTGTTCGGCGGCGTCCTACTCTCCCACAGGGTCCCCCCTGCAGTACCATCGGCGCTGAAAGGCTTAGCTTCCGGGTTCGGAATGTAACCGGGCGT
>NZ_JBFAXU010000029.1:0-94306 GCF_040680975.1 Streptomyces sp. NPDC051921 | reverse complement strand
CTCCGGGACCGGGGGCTGAGGCCGCGCGAGGGCCGGCGCAGGTCGGCCGGGACGGGGCCCGGCCGGGGCGCGGCCCGGCCCCGGAGCCGCCCGAGTGGACACCGGACATGCGGGGGGTGCCCTCCGCGTGAACGAGAGGTGCCGCCGGGCCGCTAGCATCGCGGAGCCTGAGGTCAGGTGTTCGGTGTTCGGTGTTCGGTGAAGGACGGAGTGGGCCGTGGCGCGACCGCGTGTGGGTGTGGCGGTGTTGACGATGGGCAACCGCCCCGAGGAGCTGCGGGCCCTGCTCGACTCCGTGGCCGGGCAGGACGAGCCGGCCACCCGCGTCGTCGTGATCGGCAACGGCGTCGGATCCCTCGCCGAGCTCCCCGAGGGCGTGCACGGGGTGGAGCTGCCGGAGAACCGCGGGGTCTCCGGCGGCCGGAACGTCGCCATCGAGACGCTCCGGGCCTTCGGCGACGTCGACGTGCTCGTGGACCTCGACGACGACGGCCTGCTCGTCGACACCGACGTCTTCAGGCGGCTCGCCGACCTGTACGAGGCCGATCCCGCGCTCGGCATCGTCTCCTTCCGCATCGCGGACGAGAACGGCGAGACCCAGCGGCGGCACGTGCCGCGGATCGGCGCGTCGGACCCGATGCGCGGCGGCGAGGTGACCACCTTCCTCGGCGGCGGCCACGGGCTCTCGATGCGGATGCTCGACGCGATCGGCGGCTGGCCCGAGGAGTTCTTCTTCACCCACGAGGAGACCGACCTCGCCTGGCGCGCCCTCGACGCCGGCTGGACCGTCCGGTACGCGCCCGAGCTGCTCCTCCAGCACCCGAAGACCAGCCCGGCCCGCCACGCGGTCTACTACCGGATGACCGCCCGCAACCGCGTCTGGCTGGCCAAGCGCAACCTCCCGGTCCCGCTCGTCCCCGTCTACCTGGGCGTCTGGACCCTCCTCACGCTGGCCCGCACCCGCTCCCTGCCGGGCCTGCGCGCCTGGTTCGGCGGCTTCCTCGAAGGCGTCCGCCGTTCCGGCGGCGCCCGCCGCCCCATGAGCTGGACCACGGTCTGGCGCATGAGCCGCCTCGGCCGCCCGCCGGTCATCTAGGGCCCGTCCGCGGGCCGCCCGCCGGTGATCCAGGCCCGTCCGCGGGCCGCCCGCCGGTCATCCAGAGCCGTCCGCCGTCCGCCCCCCGATCCGGACGCGCGCCGATCCTGTAGAACGTACGAGTGAGTCAGAGCAGCCACCCGACCCCCCACCCCCGCCGGCGCAACCAGGCCGCACCACCCCGCGAGGACGTGCTGGCCGCCGCCATGGACACCATCGCCGAGCGTGGGCTCGACGGGCTGACCATGGCCGGGCTCGGGCGGCAGGTCGGCATGAGCAGCGGGCACCTGCTCTACTACTTCCGCACCAAGGACGAGCTGCTGCTGCAGACCCTGGAGTGGAGCGAGGGGCGGCTCGGTGCCGAGCGGAGCGCGCTGCTGTCCGGGCCGGGGACCGCACGGGAGCGGCTCGACGGATACGTGGACGTGTACGTGCCGGACGGGCCGCGCGACCCGCACTGGACGCTGTGGCTGGAGGTCTGGAACCGCTCGCAGAACGCCGACGACGACGCCCGCGCCCGGCAGGCCGCGATCGAGGGGGCCTGGCACCGCGACCTCGTCGCGATCCTCGCCGAAGGCGTCTCGCGGGGGGAGTTCCGGGCCGTCGACCCCGACCGGACCGCGCACCGGATGCGGGCCCTGCTCGACGGGTTCAGCGTCCATGTGGCGGTCGGCATCCCGGGAACGGGACGCGATCAAGTGCTCGGGCACGTAAGGGAGTTCGTCGCCGAAACCCTGCTTCCGTGATCTTTAGGTACGCAAGTACTCCTGATCGTTGCCCCGTGCACCCTTGTTGTTCCCCGGCCGTCTCCGGCACGGTTCGGGGCCATGGGACGAGAGCACTGGAAGAAGATCTGGGTCGGTTCGGCCGGCAACATGGTCGAGTGGTTCGACTGGTTCGTGTACGCGAGCTTCGCCACCTACTTCGCGGGGGCGTTCTTCCCCGAGGGGAACGACACCGCCAAGCTCATGAACACCGCCGGCATCTTCGCCGTCGGCTTCTTCATGCGCCCAGTCGGCGGCTGGCTGCTCGGCCGGGTCGGTGACCGCAAGGGCCGCAAGGCGGCCCTCACGCTGACGGTGACGCTGATGTCCGCGTCCGCGGTGCTCATCGCCGCCGCGCCGACCTACGCCGTGGCGGGCTACGGCGGCGCCGCCGTCCTCCTCGTCGCGCGGCTGCTCCAAGGGCTCTCCGTCGGCGGCGAGTACGCCGCCAGCGCCACCTACCTCACCGAGGCCTCCGCCCCGCGCCACCGCGGCTTCGCCTCCAGCTTCCAGTACGTGTCGATGACCGCCGGCCAGATCCTCGGCCTCGGCCTGCAGATCGTCCTCCAGCGGACGATGTCCACCGAGGCCCTGCACAGCTGGGGCTGGCGCATCCCCTTCGTCGTCGGCGCCCTCGGCGCGGCCGTGGTCTTCTACCTGCGCCGCACCATGCTGGAGACGGAGGTGTACGAGGAGAGCGCCGACTCCGGCGTCGCGGGCGGCGACAAGGGCACCCTCAAGGCCCTGTGGGCGCACCGGCGCGAGGCGTTCCTCGTCGTCGCGCTCACCATGGGCGGCACGGTGGCCTACTACACGTACACCACGTACCTCACCAAGTACCTGTCCAACTCCGCCGGACTGCCCAAGCAGACCGCGACGCTGGTGTCCTTCTGCGCGCTGATCGTCTTCGCCTGCCTCCAGCCGCTCGCCGGGCGGCTCTCCGACCGGATCGGGCGCCGCCCGCTGCTCATCACCTTCGCGGTCGGCTCGACCCTCCTCACCGTGCCGATCATGACGATGCTGCGGCACGCGGGCTCCTTCTGGCCGGCCCTCGGCCTCTCCCTCCTCGCGCTCGTCGTCGTCACCGGCTACACCTCGATCAACGCCTGCGTGAAGGCCGAGCTCTTCCCGACCGGCGTGCGCGCCCTCGGCGTCGCCCTGCCCTACGCCGTCGCCAACGCCCTGTTCGGCGGCACGGCCGAGTACGTCGCCCTGTGGTTCAAGAACGCCGGGATCGAGTCCGGCTTCTCCTGGTACGTCGCCGGCTGCGCGGCCGTCTCGCTCGTCGTCTACGTCACGATGCGCGAGACCCGCGACATCGACCTGGGGCGGGTGGGCCGGCCCGGGGCGCCGGAGCAGGCCGGCGAGCAGGAGAAGGCCTCGGCCCCCGCGGTCTGAACCCCACGGCGGGACGCCCTCCAAGAGCTCGCGCTCGCGCGGGCGTTCCGGAGGCGCTGGTGGAGCTTCTGGAGGACGTCGGTGGCGCGCGGGCCCAGGGCCGCGGCCTGGGCGCGGGACGGGACGGCCGGCGTCGGGCTCGACGAGTGCGCCGTCGTGGCGCCATCGTCGCCCCCGCCCAGCAGGGCGACCAGGCCGACGCCCAGGGCCGCCGCCACCAGCACCCCGCCGACGGCCCACAGGGCGACGCGGCGGCGGCCACCGCCTCCGGGCGGGGGAGAGGGCGGAGGCGCCGACGGGGTCGGAGGCTCGGCGGGCGGGGCCGGGCCGCGGTTCGCCCCGGAGCCGCGCTCCGGGTCGGGTTCGGGTGGCGGCGGGTGGCGGAGCGGCCCTGAGGGCGGCCCCGACGGTGGTCCGGAGGGGGGTCGTGTGCTCACGCGGGCGATCCGTACCACCGCCCCGCCGCCCGCATCCTGAGACTGCGCTCCTGTCACTCGGGCGGCTGTGGCAGACTGCCGACGTGCTTGCTACCACCATGATTATCGGCAGCGGCGCGCCGGTCCGCAGTGACCGCTGAGGCGTGGAACGACCCCCACGCAGGCGGCCACCGTGCCCCAGACCCGCGCGCAGACCTCTCGCACCCGCGAGGGGTTTTTTCGTTTTGCGGCCCCACCATCGCCGGAAACGGACAGCGCGTGAGAATGGGGGCAAGTGGATCCAGACCTTCCGGAGCCACATCCGACAGGAGCCATCACAGTCATGACCACGGAGAACGGCGAGAGCCCGCGTCTCGACGCCGGCCGCGTCGACGACAGTTTCCACGTCTTCGACACGACGCTGCGCGACGGAGCGCAGCGCGAGGGCATCAACCTCACCGTCGCGGACAAGCTGACCATCGCACGGCACCTCGACGACTTCGGCGTCGGCTTCATCGAGGGCGGCTGGCCCGGCGCCAACCCGCGGGACACCGAGTTCTTCGCCCGCGCCCGGCAGGAGATCGCGTTCAAGAACGCGCAGCTCGTCGCCTTCGGCGCCACCCGCAGGGCCGGCGGCAACGCCGCCGACGACCCGCAGGTCAAGGCGCTGCTCGACTCCGGCGCCCCGGTGATCACCCTCGTCGCCAAGTCGCACGACCGGCACGTCGAGCTGGCGCTGCGCACCACCCTCGACGAGAACCTGGAGATGGTCCGCGACACCGTCTCCTACCTGTGCTCCCAGGGCCGCCGCGTGTTCGTCGACTGCGAGCACTTCTTCGACGGCTACAAGGAGAACCCCGCTTACGCCAAGGCCGTCGTCCGTGCCGCGCACGAGGCCGGCGCCGACGTCGTCATCCTCTGCGACACCAACGGCGGCATGCTGCCCGCCCAGGTGCAGGCCGTGGTCGCCACCGTCATCGCCGACACCGGCGCCCGGCTGGGCATCCACGCCCAGGACGACACCGGCTGCGCCGTGGCCAACACCCTCGCCGCCGTCGACGCGGGCGCGACCCACGTGCAGTGCACCGCCAACGGCTACGGCGAGCGGGTCGGCAACGCCAACCTCTTCCCCGTGGTCGCGGCCCTGGAGCTCAAGTACGGCAAGCAGGTGCTGCCCGAGGGCGCGCTGGCCGAGATGACCCGGATCTCGCACGCCATCGCCGAGGTCGTCAATCTCACGCCCTCCACCCACCAGCCGTACGTGGGCGTCTCCGCCTTCGCGCACAAGGCGGGCCTGCACGCCTCCGCCATCAAGGTGGACCCCGACCTCTACCAGCACATCGACCCCGAGCTGGTCGGCAACACCATGCGGATGCTGGTCTCCGACATGGCCGGCCGCGCCTCCATCGAGCTCAAGGGCAAGGAGCTCGGCGTCGACCTCGGCGACGACCGCGCACTGGTCGCCCGGGTCGTCGAGCGGGTCAAGGAGCGCGAGCTCAAGGGCTACACCTACGAGGCGGCCGACGCCTCCTTCGAGCTGCTGCTCCGCGAGGAGGCCGAGGGCCGGCCGCGCCGCTACTTCCGGACCGAGTCCTGGCGGGCCATCGTCGAGGACCGTCCGGACGGCACCCACGCCAACGAGGCCACCGTGAAGCTGTGGGCGAAGGGGGAGCGGATCGTCGCCACCGCCGAGGGCAACGGTCCCGTCAACGCCCTCGACCGGGCGATGCGGGTCGGCCTGGAGCGGATCTACCCGCAGCTCGCCAAGTTCGAGCTGATCGACTACAAGGTCCGCATCCTGGAGGGCCGCCACGGCACCGAGTCCACGACCCGGGTCCTGGTCACCACCAGCGACGGCAACGGCGAGTGGGCCACGGTCGGCGTCGGCGAGAACGTCATCGCCGCCTCCTGGCAGGCCCTGGAGGACGCCTACACGTACGGCCTGCTGCGCGCGGGCGTCGACCCGGCCGAGTAGTCCCGTACCGGCCGCGTCGTCCCGTACCGGCCGGCTCCGCAGCGGATGCGCCCACTATGTCCGGTTCGGCGTTGTTTCGGGTAGCGTCGAACCATGAGGACCAGGGCGATTTCCGTGTGGTCGGCCCTCGCCGGCCTCGCGCTCATGCTGCTCATGGTCCTGGCCCCGTCCGCGGGGGCCAGGGCCACGGGCGTACCCGACGCGGCCGCCGCTCTGAAGCAGGGCCCGGTCTACGTCGACCCGGGCGCCGCCGGCCAGCTCTCGACGGCCGACGCGAACGCCCTCGCACAGAAGATCAAGGACGCCGACAAGCCGCTCTTCGTCGCCGTGCTGCCCGCGAACGCGCAGTTCCCGCCCGAGAATCTGCTGCGCAACCTGCGCACCCAGACCGGGATCACCGGGCTCTACGCCGTCCGCCTCGGCGACGGCTTCGACGCGGGCGCCGACCGCTCGGTCATGTCCCGCGACGCCGTGGACAACCTCGTCACCGCCGTTCGGCAGCCCGGCGTCGATGCCGCGACCGAGCTGAACAACTTCGTCGACCAGGCCCTGCCCACCATGCGCGGCTCCGCCCCGGCCTCCTGGGGCTCGGTCGGCACCGGCTCCGACCCGGGCGTCCCGGTCGGCGGACTGATCACCCTCGGCGCGGTCCTCGTGGCGGGCGGCGCCGGCGCCTACACGGTCGTCCGGCAGAAGAGGCGCCGCAAGGAGGCCGAGGAGCGCGAGGCCCTCGACCGGCTGCGGGTCGTCGTCGACGAGGACATCACCGCCTTCGGCGAGGAGCTGGAACGGCTGGACTTCCACCCGGCCGAGGCCGGCGCCGACGACGCCATGCGCGGCGACTACGAGCGCGCCCTCGACGCGTACGACCAGGCCAAGTCGCTGATGGGCTCGGCCGCGCGCCCGCACGACGTGCGCCGGGTCACCCAGGCGCTGGAGGACGGGCGCTTCTCGCTCGCCGTCCTGGCCGCCCGCCGCGAAGGCCGCGCGCTGCCCGAGCGGCGCCCGCCCTGCTTCTTCGACCCCCGCCACGGCCCCGCCGTCGAGGACCGCACCTGGGCCCCGGCCGGCGGGCCGCCCCGCGAGGTCCCGGTCTGCGCCGCCGACGCCGCCCGCCTGGACGACGGGCTCGACCCGATGGCCCGTACGGTCGAGACCGACAGCGGCCGCCGCCCGTACTGGGAAGCCGGCCCCGCGTACGGACCGTGGGCCGGCGGCTACTTCGGCGGCGGCATGCTGCCCGGCCTGCTCGCGGGCACCCTGCTCGGCTCGATGCTCTCCACCCCGGCCTACGCCGCCGAGTACGGCGGCGGTGACTTCCAGGACTTCCAGGGCGGCGACGTCTCCGGGGCCGACTTCAGCTCCGGCGACTTCGGGTCGAACGACTTCGGCGGCTTCGGCGGCGGTGGCGGATTCGACGGCGGTGGCGGATTCGACGGGGGCGGCGGCTTCTGACCCCCGTCCGCCTCAGACCAGGGGCTTCACCGACATCAGCAGATGGCGGTGGGTGCCCGCGCCGCCGTCGGTGGCGTCCGTGATCAGCGCCCGCTGCCCGGGGCCGAGGAGCCGCAGGCCGATCTCCGCCGCCTCGAACGAGGCGAGCGCGTCCAGCAGGTAGCCCGGGTTGAAGGCCACCGTCATCGACTCGGCGCCGGCCAGCGTGGCGGGCAGCCGCTGCGAGGCCACGTCGTCCTCGTACCCGGCCTGCAGATGGACGCCGCTGGTGTCGAAGGCGAGCTGGACGGGGCTGTCGCCCTCGGCGACCACCGCGACCCGCTTCACGGCCTCCAGGAGCGGGGCCCGCTCGGTCACGGCCAGCGCGTGCTCGCCGAGCGCGAAGAGCTTGTCGTGCCGCGGCAGGCGCCCGTCGATGAGCCGGGTGGTGGTGCGGCACGACAGGCTCTCGAAGCCGAGGGATCCCGCGTCCAGGGCCAGCCGTACCGTTCCCGCGGCCGCGTGGGACCGGGCGATCTCGGTGAGCCGGCGGGCCGGCACCACCACGTCGACGGAGTCCGCCGCGCCCGCGGCGGAGGCCTCCGGCTTCCACTCCAGCGTGCGCACGGCGTAGCGGTAGCGGTCGGTGGCGGCGAGCGTCATCGTCGTGCCGTCCAGGCCGAGCCGTATCCCCGTGAGCACCGGCAGCGAGTCGTCCCGGCCGGCCGCCACCGCCACGTGCCCGACGGCCGCCGCGAAGGCGGCCGCGTCCACCTCGCCGCGCAACGCGGGCAGCGCGGGAGGGGCCGGGTAGTCGTCGAGGGGGAGCAGCGAGAGGCCGAACCGGGCCCCACCGCCGGTCACCGAGAGCCGGGCCCCGTCGACGGCGCAGGCAACGGGCCCGTGCGGCAGCACCTTGCAGATGTCGAGCAGCCGCCGCCCGAGCACCAGGGCTCTGCCGTCCCGCAGGGTGTCGGCGTCCACCTCGATCCGGGCCGAGGCCTCGTAGTCGAGTCCGGAGACGCGCAGCCGGCCGTCCGCCGCCTCCAGGAGCAGCCCGCCGAGCACGGGCACGGGGGAGCGAGCGGGCAGCACACGGGCGGCCCAGGCCACGGCATCGGTCAACACACCGCTGTCGATTCGGAGTTCCATGCCGGCGACGTTAGCGACCGCCTCTGACAATCCTCTCGAACCAGCGGTTCCCGGCGTCCTTCGGCGCTTGGGGGCGGGGTCGGCGCTGTGGACGGGCGGCCCGGCCGGGGTTGTCCCGCGGCGACGCCGAGCGCCCGCCTTCCGCTGGTGCGGAGAGGCGGGCGCGCTCGTCGGGGCCGGGCGGGCCCCCGGGGCGGAAGGCTCAGGCGGCGTTCTTGATCGCGGAGATGTCGAAGTTCAGCTTGACCTTGTCGCTGACCATGACGCCGCCGGTCTCCAGGGCCGCGTTCCAGGTCAGGCCCCACTCGGAGCGCAGGATCTCCGCGGAGCCCTCGAAGCCGACCCGCTCGTTGCCGTAGACGTCGGTGGCCGTGCCGTTGAACTCCAGGTCGATGGCGAGCGGCTTGGTGACGTCCTTGATGGTCAGGTCACCCTTGATCCGGTACTTGTCGCCGCCCAGCTGCTCGGCCTCCGTCGAGCGGAAGGTCATCAGCGGGAACTGCTCGGCGTCGAAGAAGTCACCGCTGCGCAGGTGCCCGTCACGGTCGGCGATGCCGGTGTCGATGGAGGCGATCTTGACGGCGATGGCGGCGGAGGAGGCGGCCGGGTTCGAGCCGTCCAGGGTCAGCGTGCCCTCGTGCTCGGCGAAGCTGCCGCGGACGTTGGTGACCATCGCGTGGCGGACCGTGAACCCGATGCTGCTGTGGGCGGGGTCGATCGCGTAGTCGCCGGTCAGGGCGGCCAGGGCCGGGTCCACCGGGAGGGTGGCGACGGCGACGGCGGACTCGTTGTTCTTGCGGCTGAAGAGGCCCATGACTGCTCCTTGGGGACGGTGCGCGGCGGGGGATTCCGCGCTTTGTTGAACCTTCAACGAGAACGACCATAGACCTATTCCGTTCAAGTTTCAACATCTCTGGGTTCGTCCCGGCGGGATGTTCACCCGAACGGCACCGTTCGGGCCCCGACGCCCTCTGGCGAACGCGCGTAGACATGCGCCACCATCTCCCGCGAGCACCACGTGCACAGCCGTCCCCATCCGTACGCACGGTCACCAGCAGGAGGCACTGTGAAGCTCCGCTCCGTCCTCACCGCCCTCGCCCTGGTCCTCGGCGCCCTCTTCGCCCCCGGATTCGGCGTCCTGTCCACCGCGACCGACGCCCACGCCGTCACCAAGATCAGCCACGCCACCGCGACCTCGATGTTCCGCGAGGTCGGCATCACCTGGTCCTCGTCCGGCAACTGCTCGGACCGCTACAACTCCACCTGCACGTCCTTCGAGCAGCTCAACCTCGCCACCGCCCAGGGCGCCCAGACGCTCAAGCGGGCCAGCGGCTGCGCCCTCAACATCACCGGCGGCACCGAGACCGGCCACGCGAGCGGCACCTACTCCCACTGGAACGGCTACAAGCTCGACTACAGCAAGTACACCTGCGTCGGGAACTACATCAAGAACACCTTCACCTACATCGGCCTGCGCGGTGACGGCGCCCCGCAGTGGAAGTCCGGCTCCGGCAACGTCTACGCCGACGAGGGCAACCACTGGGACGTGACCTACTACAACTGCGGCGGCTGCTGACCGGCACCCCGTAGGCCCCCGACGCGCCCCCTCCGGTGCCCACTTGGACTAACCGGAGGGGGTTGTTGGACTGGCGGGCCCCACAGGCCGCGATCTCGTTGACGGTGATCCGGCGCCCGGGCCAACTAGTGCGCATGTCGCACCCATACCCTCCTTCCGCGGCGCGGCGGCTGCGCACGGCCTGCGCGCTGGCCGCCGCCGCCTCCGTCGTCCTCGCCCTCGCCGGACCCGCCCGCGCCGGCGCCCCCGAAGCCCCGCGGGCGAGCGCCGAAGCCGTCATCGGCTCCGACCAGCTGGCGGTCGCCGTCGCCGAGGACTTCCCCCGCGTCCTGTCCTACACCGACCGGGCCACCGGCGCCCGGCTGCTCGGCTCCACCGCCCCCGTCACCCAGGTCGTCCTCAACGGCACCGGCTACACCGTCCGGGCCGCGGCCGCCCCCGTCGTGACCGGCGACTCCGCCGCGTACACCCTCACCTTCCCGGCCCTGCCCGGGGTCGAGATCGACGCGCGCCTGAGCGTCCGAGGCCGGGCCACCACCTTCCAGGTCACCGCCGTCCGCGACACCGAGGCCTTCCGGGTCGGCACCCTCGACATCCCCGGCCACGACCTGGTGTCCGTCGGCTCCGCCGACGACGGCGCCACGACCGCCTTCACCCGGCTCGACCCCGACTCCACCCGGACCGCCGACGTCTTCACCAAGCTCACCTCCGCCACCCCGGCCGAGGCCGCCGCCACCGGCGCGAGCTACGCGATCCTCCACACCGGGGAGCTCGCCGCCGCCGTCGAGTCCAACTCCTCCTACGACAAGCCCTCCGGGGCCTCCGCCCGCGACGGCGCCCGCTTCTGGCACCAGGCCCGCACCCGCACCACCGCCACGGGCGCCGCGGAGACCCGCGTCGGCGTCTGGTCCGGCCAGTGGACCTACCGCGGCGCGGGCGCGCCCGCCCCCGAGAGCGGCGCCGACCTGCCCTGGGCCAAGGTCGTCGTCACCCCCGACGCCAACGCCGACGGCACCGTCGACTGGCAGGACGGCGCCGTCGCCTTCCGCTCCATCGGCGTCAAGGCACCGGGCAGCGACGCGACCCCGGACCGGGTCGTCGCCCACATCCCGTTCAACTTCGCCTCGAACGCCACCCACCCCTTCCTGCGCACCCTGGACGACGTCAAGCGGATCTCCCTCGCCACCGACGGGCTCGGCCAGTTCGCCCTGCTCAAGGGCTACGGCTCCGAGGGCCACGACTCCGCACACCCCGACTACGGCGGCAACTACAACAAGCGCGCCGGCGGTCTCGCCGACCTCAACACCCTGCTCCGGGAGGGCAGGAAGTGGGGCGCCGGCTTCGGCGTCCACGTCAACGCCACCGAGTCGTACCCGGAGGCGAAGAACTTCAGCGAGACCCTCGTCGACAAGAGCAAGCCGGGCTGGAACTGGCTGAACCAGAGCTACTACATCGACCAGCGGCGCGACGTGAACAGCGGCGACCTCGCCCGCCGTTTCCAGCAGCTCCGCGACGAGACCGACCCCAACCTGTCGATGCTCTACCTCGACGTCTACTACACGCACGGCTGGATCGCCGACAAGACGGTGCGAGCCGTCCAGGCGCAGGGCTGGAACGTCGCCACCGAGTGGTCCGAGAAGTTCGAACGCGCCTCCCTGTGGTCCCACTGGGCCAACGACCTCGACTACGGCGGCGCCACCAACAAGGGCCTCAACTCCCAGATCGTCCGCTTCATCCGCAACGGTGAGAAGGACGTCTGGAACGACCACCCGGTGCTCGGCCAGACCGCCCTCGTCGACTTCGAGGGCTGGACCGGCGAGACGGACTACACCGCCTTCTCCGCCAACGTCTGGCAGCGCAACCTGCCCGCCAAGTACCTCCAGCACCAGCGGATCACCCGCTGGGACGGCAACGACATCACGTTCACCGGCGGAGTCCGCGGCACCGTCGAGAACGGCAGCCGCACCTTCTACGAGCACGGCCGCAAGGTCCTCGACGGCGACGCGTACCTGCTGCCCTGGGCCGGCGGGGCGAAGCTCTACCACTACAACGAGCAGGGCGGAAGGACGAGTTGGGCCGTGCCCGGCACGGGCTCGTACACCGTCTACAAGCTCACGGACAACGGACGGGTCAAGGTCGGCGCCGTGACGCCCGCCGACGGCCGCCTCACGCTCGACGCCGTCGCCGGACAGCCCTACGTCCTCTACCCGAACCGGGCGCCCGAGCAGCCCGCCCCCCGCTGGGGCCAGGGCACCCCGGTCAGGGACCCCGGCTTCAACGACGCCCGGCTGAGCTCCTGGACCAGGAGCGGCACCGTCGTCCGCGACACCGACGCCCAGGGCCGCAACAGTGCGAAGTTCAGCGGGTCAGCCCCCGCCTCCGTGCGCCAGCGGATCACCGGCCTCACCCCCGGCGCCCGCTACACCGCCTCCGCCCTCGTCGAGGTCGAGCGCGGCCGGACCCGGCCGACCACGCTCTCCGTGGCCGGCTGGTCCGTGACCGTCGAGCGCTCGGCCCTCGAGGACCGGGTCGCCGCCTCCGACTGGAACGGCACCCGCCTCCAGCGCGCCAAGGTCACCTTCACCGCCCCCGCCACCGGGAGCACCCCGCTGACGATCGAGGCGGCCGGCGGCTCGACCGCCGGTGTCCGCGTCGACGACGTCCGGATCGTGGCCGACGACCCGGCGACGAAGGACGGAGCCCTCGTGTACGAGGACTTCGAGGCCGTCGACCAGGGCTGGGGTCCGTTCCTCAAGGGTGACGCCGGCGGCACCACCGACCCGCGCACCCACATCGCCCAGCTGCACGCCCCCTACACCCAGGCCGGCTGGAACGGAAAGGCGATCGACGACGTCCTCGACGGGGCCGAGTCCCTCAAGTCGCACGACGAGAACAGCGGCCTGGTCTACCGGACCGCGCCCTGGACCGTCCCCATGAAGGACGGCCACGCCTACCGGGTCGAGTACGCCTACCAGTCCAGTCACGCCGGCGCCTACGAGTGGGTCACCGGCTACGACCGTACGAACGGGCCGGGCGCCCCCGTCGAGACCCGCCGCACGCCGATCGGACAACAGCGCACGACCGGACGGTTCAGCGAGACCGTGACCGCCGGCTGCGGCGACACCTGGACCGGGCTGCGCAAGCGCGCGGACGCCCCCGACGGCGCCGACTTCGTCCTCGACCGCTTCACCGTCACCGACCTCGGCCCGGCCCCCGAGCGCGCCGCCTGCGGCACCCTCGCCCTGACCGCGCCCGACACCCTGGAGCCCGGCCGGCCCCACACCGTCACCGCCACCTTCGGCAACGACGAGGCCACCGCCGTCCCCGGAGCGGAGGCCACGCTCGCCCTCCCCGAGGGCTGGACCGCCGAACCCGCCGCGCCCGTCGTCCTCGACCCGGTCGCCGCCGGCGCGACGGTCACCGCCACCTGGCGGGTCACCCCGCCCGTGGACGCCGCCTACCGGCCGTACGAGCTCGGCGCGAGCGTCGCGTACCGAATCGACGGCGCGCCCCGGAGGCTGACCGCGGCGACCACCGTCCGTACCCTGCCTCCGCCGCCCACCGCCGACGCCTGGGCGAGCGACCTCGACTGGACCTCGGCGAGCAACGGCTGGGGCCCCGTCGAGAAGGACCTGTCCAACGGCGAGACCGGCGCCGGTGACGGCAGCCCGCTGCGGATCGGGGGAGTGGCCTACGCCAAGGGCCTGGGCACCCACGCGCCGGCGAAGGTCCGCTACTACCTGGGCGGGCGCTGCACCTCCCTCACCGCCGAGGTCGGCGTGGACGACGTCCAGACCAGCCGCGGCTCCGTGCAGTTCAGCGTGCTCGCCGACGGCGCGGAGAGGGCGAAGTCGCCGGTCCTCAGGGCCGCCGACAGCGCCTGGGCACTCACGGCCGACGTCACCGGCGCCTCCTACGTCGAGCTCGTCGTCGGCGACGGCGGCGACGGGAACGGCAACGACCACGCGGACTGGGGGAACGCGCGCTTCCACTGCGGCGGTTAGCGGGACGGGCGGACCGCGAGGCGGTGACCAGGCTGGGGAGAAAGCGCTTTCGGTCGACGCCGTCGTGCTCATTGATTGCGTCCGAGAGCCGGTGCTACACCGGGCGCCAACCGGTCTACACCTCTTCCTCCGGGAGGCTTCCGTGCCCGTTCCCCACTGGTCCCGCCGCACCTTCCTCGCCGTCGGCTCCGCCGCCGCGACCGCCCTCGCCCTCGCGCCCCAGGCCCGCGCCGCCGAGGACGAGTTCGAGACCCTGCGGCGGCGCTGGGTCGGCCTCCAGCTCGGCTCCGGCTACGACGCCGGGGCCGAGCCCTACGCGTCCCGGCTTGCCGAGACCGGCACCCTCGCCCGTACCTTCCAGAGCACCATGGCCCCCACCGCGACGACCCTCTGGCCCGGCTACGCCTTCGACCCGCCGGCCGGCATCACCCAGAGCTACAGCCGGCTGTGGACCATGACCCAGGCCTACCTCCAGGACGGCACCGGCCTCACCGGCGACCCCGCCCTGCTCGCCGACGTCCTGCGCGGCCTCGACCACCTCTCCGAGCGGATCTACAAGCCGGGCGTCCAGCGCTACGGCAACTGGTGGGAGTGGCAGATCGGTTCCCCGCGCCTCCTCATGGACATCGTCGCCGCCCTCCACCCGCTGCTCGGCGCCGACCGGGTCGCGGCCGCCTGCGCGGCCGTCGACCACTTCGTCCCCGACGGCGCGCTCGGCTCCTACACCGGCACCTCCACCGGGGCCAACCGCGTCGACCTGTGCCGCTCGGTCGCGGTCCGTGGGGTGGTCGGTGCGGACCCCGCCAAGATCGCCCTCGCCCGCGACGCCCTCTCGCCCGTCTTCCCGTACGTCACCAAGGGCGACGGCCTCTACGCCGACGGCTCCTTCGTGCAGCACACCTGGGTCGCCTACTCCGGCACCTACGGCCAGGTCATGCTCGACGGCCTCGGGCGGCTCTTCACCCTGCTCGCCGGCTCCCGTTGGCAGGTCGTGGACCCGGCCCGGCAGATCGTCCTCGACAGTGTCGAGCACGCCTACGCCCCCCTCGTCCACGACGGCCTGATGATGGACAGCGTCAACGGGCGGGCCATCAGCCGGGGTTACCTCAAGAGCGACGAGCGGAGGATCCTGCGCTCCGACCACTTCCACGGTCAGGGCGTCATCGCCGCCATCGCGCTGCTCGCCGGTGGCGCGAGCCCGGCCGAGCGCGAGCGCTGGCACGCCCGGGTGAAGGGCTGGATCGAGCGCGACACCGTCGCCCCGATCCTCGCCGCCCGGCAGTTCGGCGTCGCCGACCTCGCCCGGCTGCACGCCGTCGCCGCCTCTCCGGTGCCCGCCGCCCCCGAGCCCACCGAGCACCGGCTCTTCGCGTCCATGGACCGGGCCGTGCACCGCCGGCCCGGCTGGGCCGCCAACCTCTCGATGGCCTCCGAGCGCATCTCCCACTACGAGTGCGGCAACGGCGAGAACCCGCGCGGCTGGCACACCGGCGCCGGAATGCTCTCCTGGTGGACGCGGGGCCAGGGCGGGCAGTACACGGACTGGTTCTGGCCCACCGTCGACCCCTACAGGCTGCCCGGCACCACCGTCTCCACCCAGCGCCTCGCCGACCGGGCCGGCGGCGAGTGGGGCGCGCCCAGGCCGGCCGTGCAGTGGGTCGGCGGCGCCACCGACGGGGAGTTCGCGGCGGTGGGCCAGCACCTCAAGGGCCTCGGCTCCACCCTGGAGGCCCGCAAGTCCTGGTTCTGCGCCGCCGACGCCGTGATCTGCCTGGGCGCCGGCATCAGCGCCGCGGACGGGGTGCCGGTCGAGACGATCGTCGACAACCGGTGCCTGGGCGAGAACGGCACGGCCGCGTTCACGACCGGCCCGGGCTGGGCCCATCTGGCCGGGCACGGCGGCTGGGTCTTCCCCGGCGGTACGGGGAACCTGCGCACGTTGCGCGAGGACCGCACCGGCGCCTGGAGCGACATCAACACCACCAGCTCCACCGAGCGTCGCACCCGCCGCTACCAGACCCTCTGGTTCGACCACGGCACGGACCCGGCGGACGCCTCGTACGCCTACCTCCTGATGCCGGGCGCCGCTCCGCGGACGCTCGCCGCCCGGGCCGCCGATCCGGGCTGGCTGCGGATCCTCGCCAACGGCGCCGACCGGCAGGCCGTCGCCGTCCCGTCCCTCGGACTGACCGCCGTCAACTTCTGGCGGGCCGGTACGGTGGACCGCCTCACCGTCGCCGCGCCCGCGAGCGTGCTGCTGCGGCGCACCAGGGACACGGTGACGCTGCGGACGAGCGAACCGCCGCGGACCGGACAGCCCTACGAGCTGGTCTGGGACCGTCCCGTCAAGGCGGTGCGCGCCCGGGACGCCTCGGTGGAGGTGCTCGCCGCCGGGACCGGTGGACTGCGCCTGCGGATCACGCCGGGTACCGCGGGCGCCACGCACCGTTGTGATCTTCTTGTGTAGAAACCCTACAATCACCTGGGGTGTCTGGCTGTTGACTCGGCCTGGTGGGGTGATGCTTCTGTCAAGCCCCACCAGGATTCGACACGCGAGACTGTACGGAGTCGACGGCGGGGTTTTCTTGGCGGAGTTCGTAGGGTCGGTACATGACCGTTGTGGACCAGATCCCGAGCGAGCCCGCTGACGCCCGTGGCCGTGTGGCCGAGCTGCACGAGCTGCGCGAGCAGGCTCGGCGTGGCCCGAGTGACCGAGCGACCGAGGCCCAGCACGCGAAGGGCAAGCTGACCGCTCGCGAGCGCATCGAGCTGCTGCTCGACCCGGGTTCGTTCCAGGAGGTCGAGCAGCTGCGCCGGCACCGCGCCAGCGGCTTCGGCCTGGAGGCCAAGAAGCCGTACACCGACGGTGTCATCACCGGCTGGGGCACGGTCGAGGGCCGCACGGTCTTCGTCTACGCGCACGACTTCCGGATCTTCGGCGGCGCGCTGGGCGAGGCCCACGCCACCAAGATCCACAAGATCATGGACATGGCCATCGCGGCCGGTGCCCCGCTGGTCTCCCTGAACGACGGCGCCGGCGCCCGCATCCAGGAGGGCGTCTCCGCCCTCGCCGGCTACGGCGGCATCTTCCAGCGCAACACCAAGGCGTCCGGCGTCATCCCGCAGATCAGCGTGATGCTCGGCCCGTGCGCCGGCGGCGCGGCCTACAGCCCCGCCCTCACCGACTTCGTCTTCATGGTCCGCGAGACCTCGCAGATGTTCATCACCGGCCCGGACGTCGTCAAGGCGGTCACCGGTGAGGAGATCACCCAGAACGGCCTCGGCGGCGCCGACGTGCACGCCGAGACCTCGGGCGTCGCGCACTTCGCGTACGACGACGAGGAGACCTGCATCGCCGAGGTGCGCTACCTCCTGTCGATGCTCCCGCAGAACAACCGCGAGAACCCGCCGACCGTCCCCTCCGAGGACCCGGCGGACCGCCGCTCCGACGTGCTCCTGGACCTCGTGCCCGCCGACGGCAACCGCCCGTACGACATGCACAAGGTCATCGAGGAGCTCGTCGACGAGGGCGACTACCTGGAGATCCACGAGCGCTGGGCCCGCAACATCATCTGCGCCCTCGCCCGTCTGGACGGTCAGGTCGTGGGCATCGTGGCCAACCAGCCGCAGACGCTCGCCGGTGTCCTGGACATCGAGGCCTCCGAGAAGGCCGCCCGCTTCGTTCAGATGTGCGACGCCTTCAACATCCCGATCATCACTCTTCTGGACGTACCCGGCTTCCTGCCTGGTGTAGACCAGGAGCACGGTGGAATCATCCGGCACGGCGCGAAGCTGCTGTACGCCTACTGCAACGCGACCGTCCCCCGGATCTCGCTGATCCTGCGCAAGGCGTACGGCGGCGCGTACATCGTCATGGACTCGCAGTCCATCGGTGCCGACCTGACGTACGCCTGGCCCACCAACGAAATCGCGGTGATGGGTGCCGAGGGCGCTGCCAACGTCATCTTCCGCAAGCAGATCGCGGAGGCCGAGGACCCCGAGGCCATGCGCGCGCGCATGGTCAAGGAGTACAAGGCCGAGCTCATGCACCCGTACTACGCCGCGGAGCGCGGCCTGGTCGACGACGTCATCGACCCGGCCGAGACCCGCGAGGTGCTGGTCAAGTCCCTCGCGATGCTCCGCACCAAGCACGCCGACCTGCCGTCCCGCAAGCACGGCAACCCGCCTCAGTAAGAGGAGCCCACCGAAGTGACCACGCCTGCCACAGCCAACCTTCTCCGCGTCGAGAAGGGCCACGCCGACCCCGAGGAGCTCGCCGCCATCACCGCGGTCCTCCTCGCCCGCGCCGCCGCACAGCCCACCGAGCCCGCCCACCACGGCCGCTCCACGGCCGGCTGGCGCCGCCTGGAGCGCCAGTCGGGCTTCCGCCCCTCGCACTCCTGGCAGGGCTGACCCAGCCGAGGCCCGAAGGCCCCCGCTCCCGGCAAGGGAACGGGGGCCTTCGGCGTACCCGGGGGACTGGGACGCTCGGCGTACCCGGGGGCCGGGCGACCGCACGCACACGACGAAGGCCCCCGCGCCGCACGCACACGACGAAGGCCCCCGCACCGAACACGGTGCGGGGGCCTTCGTGCGAGGGCGTCCGTCGGGACTACCGCAGGCGGGCCATGAGCGCGTGCTCCACCAGGGTGATGAGCGCGCTCTTGGCGTCCGCGCGGTGGCGGGCGTCGGTCGTGATGATCGGGGTGTCCGGACCGATCTGGAGGGCCTCGCGGACCTCTTCCGGGTTGTAGGGCTGGTGCCCGTCGAAGCCGTTCAGGGCGATGACGAAGGGGAGGCCCGAGTTCTCGAAGTAGTCGACGGCGGGGAAGCAGTCGGCGAGCCGCCGGGTGTCGACCAGGACGACGGCGCCGATGGCGCCGCGGACGAGGTCGTCCCACATGAACCAGAAGCGGTCCTGACCGGGCGTACCGAAGAGGTACAGGATCAGGTCCTGGTCCAGGGTGATACGGCCGAAGTCCATGGCGACAGTCGTCGTCGTCTTGTCGCCCGTGTGGGTGAGGTCGTCGATGCCCGCGGACGCGGACGTCATCACGGCCTCGGTTCGCAGCGGGTTGATCTCCGAGACCGCGCCGACGAACGTGGTCTTGCCCACGCCGAAGCCACCCGCCACCACGATCTTCGCGCTGGTGGTTGAACGGGCCGCGCCGCCGTTAGAGCTTGCGAAGTCCACTGAGCACCCTTTCGAGCAGTGTCACGTCTGGCTGACCGCCGGCGGCCTCGTCGCCGCCGGGCTGGTGGATGGCGACGAGTCCGGCCTCGGCCAGGTCGGCGACGAGAATCCGGGCAACGCCGAGGGGGATGGAGAGAAGGGCCGAGATCTCCGCGACCGACTTGATCTCGAAGCAGAGCCGGCAGATCCGCTGGTGCTCGGGCAACTGCCCCTGCAGCCGGGCCGGATCGGCCGTCGTGCTGACCAGCGCCTCGATGGCGAGCTGGTAACGCGGCCGGGTCCGGCCGCCGGTCATCGCGTACGGCCGGACGAGCGGGTTGCTCCCGCCCGAGGCGCCCGCACCGCCCCGCCGCCCGGCGGGCGCGCTCGGCGAGCCTGCGGGCATGGGCTGGGTCTGCGGCTGCTGATAGGGCTGCGAAACACCCTGTCTGCTCGGCGCGGAGGGAAAGTTGAAGCGGTTCTGCGCGGTGTCGCCCAGGGGCGCCTGGTGCGCGTCAAAACCGTTGTAAGGGCTTCCGCCCGGGGGTGTGCCCACGTCTCCTCCTCCGACTGCCTCGCGGCCCCATGTCCCGTGGAACCGCGCCACCGCACCCTACGGTGCGGTGGCGAGAAACGCACTGTCTGTCTGTTAGTTGAGAAGACTTCCCTGAAGTTCCGCCCGGAGGTCGGGCGTCAGGACGCTTCCCGCGCGGTCGACGAGCAGTGCCATCTCGTAGCCCACGAGGCCGATGTCGGACTCCGGGTGGGAGAGCACGGCCAGCGAGGAGCCGTCCGAGATCGACATGATGAAGAGGAAGCCGCGCTCCATCTCCACGACGGTCTGGTTGACCGCGCCGCCCTCGAAGATCCGGGACGCACCCGCGGTCAGCGAGGTCAGCCCGGACGCGACCGCCGCCAGCTGGTCGGCGCGGTCCCGGGGGAACCCCTCGGACATCGCCAGCAGGAGGCCGTCGGCGGAGACCACCACCGTGTGGGACACCCCGGGGGTGTTGTCCACGAAGTTGGTGATCAACCAGTTCAGATTCTGCGCCGCCTGGCTCATCGCGCTCACACTAACGCTCCTGGTTGTAGGTGTTGCCCGGGCCGAAGCCCGATCCGTTCGTGTCCGTTCCCGCGCTGCGTCCCTGCTGGATGCCGCGGCGCAGGTTGCTCAACCTGCCCCGGACGTCCTCGGGTGCGCGGGAGACCTGGGGGCCGCCCTGCGGGGTCGTCTCCGCGGCTCCCTCGACCAGGTTGGCCTTGGGAACCCGTCGCGGAAGGCCGGAGGGGGTGACCCCGCCCGCCTTCGGGTCGCGGAGCTTCTCGGCCCGTGACCAGCGCTCGTCGTTGGCGGAGCGCCATTCACCGGTGCCGTCGGCTTCGTCGACGACCGGTCGCACGGGCTGGGCCGGCGGCGCGGGCTGCTGCGGTGCCTGCGGGGTCTGCGGCGCCTGCGGGGCGACGCTGCCGCGGCGCGGCAGACCGGCGTCGGTCAGCGCGTGGCCGGCGTCCGGGGTGGGACTCGGCGTGGCACCCGGACGGTCGAAGCCTACGCGCTCGCGGTCCTGTTCGGGAGCGACCTGGACGGATTCCGATTCCGTCCCGAACTCCTGCGCGTAGCCGTCGCCGTAGCCGGCCTGCTGCTGCCAGTCACCCTGGTGGGGCTGGGTTTCGTAGGCGTTCTCGTACCCCGCGTGGCCGCCCTGGCCACCGTCGTACGCAGCTTCCGCATACGCCTGGTGGGAGTAGCCGTCGGCGGGCTGCTCGTAGCCCTCGTAACCCTGCTGCGCATAGCCGTACGCGTCCTGGCCCTGCGGGTACTCCTGCGCGTACTCGGCAGGGTACGCGGCTGCGTAGTCCTGCTCGTGCTCCTGCTGTACGAACGTCTGCTGCGGCTGCGCGGCCGGGGCGGGCTCGTCCTGGAACAGCGGCTGGTCGCCGCCCTGCGCCTGGGCCTCCAGGGCCGCCCGGCGCTCCTCGCGCATCAGCGAGCGGTTGACCGGGTCGAGCTGGCGGTCGTCGGCAGGCTGCTCGTAGCGCGAGTCGTCGAAGCCGAGCTCCGCCGCGGTGCGCATCGGCTGCGGCTGCGGGTCGAAGGCGGTCTGCGCCTGCTGCGGGATCATCTGCGAGACGGTGAAGTCGTCGTGCAGCGGCTGCTCGCCGCCACCGCCGTGCGTGATCGCGTCCGGCAGCATGACCAGCGAGGTCGTGCCGGCCTGCTCGCCCGAGGGGCGCAGCTGGACGCGGATGCCGTGCCGGTCGGCGAGTCGGCCGACCACGAACAGGCCCATGCGCTGCGAGACGGCGGCGTCCACGGTCGGCGGGTTGGCCAGCTTGTGGTTGATGTCCGCGAAGTCCTCGGCGGTGAGGCCGATGCCCTTGTCGTGGATCTCGACCATGACGCGGCCGTCGGGGAGACGGGTCGCGGTGACGCGGACCTTGGTCTGCGGTGAGGAGAACGTGGTGGCGTTCTCCAGGAGCTCGGCGAGCAGGTGCACGAGGTCGGTCACGGCCTGGCCGTGGATGTCGGCCTCGGGGACGCCGGCGATGTCGATGCGCTCGTACTGCTCCACCTCGGAGGCGGCGGCGCGCATGACGTCGACCAGCGGGACCGGCTGGTCCCAGCGGCGGCCCGGCTCCTCGCCGGCGAGGACGAGGAGGTTCTCGCCGTTGCGGCGCATACGGGTGGCCAGGTGGTCCAGGCGGAAGAGGTTCTCCAGCTGGTCCGGGTCGGCCTCGTTGTTCTCCAGGTCGGTGATGAGGGTCAGCTGGCCCTCGATCAGGGACTGGTTGCGGCGCGACAGGTTCGTGAAGATCGCGTTGACGTTGCCCCGGAGCATGGCCTGCTCGGCGGCGAGCCGGACGGCCTCGCGGTGCACCTGGTCGAAGGCGCGGGCGACCTCGCCGATCTCGTCCTGGGAGTCGATCGGGATGGGCTGCACGCGGGTGTCGACCCGGCCGGGCTCGGTACGGGACAGCTGGTCGACGAGCATCGGCAGGCGCTGCTCGGCGATGCCGAAGGCGGCGGTGCGCAGCTCGCGCATCGAGCGGCTCATCTGGCGGGCCATCATCCCGGCCAGGATGAAGGCGGCGAGGAGGGCGACGACGACGATGCCGCCGATGACCCAGGCGTCGGTCTTGGCCTCGTCGGAGATGTCGGCGGCCTCGGTCACGGCCTTGTCGACGAGCTCCTTCTCGACCTCGGTGTAGCCGTCGAACTTGGCGGTGGCGACGGCGCCCCAGGTCTCGGCGGTGATGCCCTGCTGCTTCAGGTCGGCGAGGGCGTCGGCGTCCTTGGCGGAGCCGATGGCCTGCGCGACGCCGGCGTAGACGGAGGAGTCCTTGCCGCCGCCCTTGGGCAGTTCGATGCCCAGGGCCGCCATCTTCTTGGAGCCCTCGGCGGCCTTGCCCGCCATGACCTGCTGGAGCCGCTCCACGTCGGCCTGGGTGCCGCCCGACTGGTACTCGCCGAGGGCGATCTGCTCCAGGTAGTTGTACGAGTTGAACGCAACCGACTGCTGCGCGAAGACGTCGTCCTTCTTGCTGGGGCGGACCAGGAGCTGGGTGCCGATCGACCGCTGCAGGGACTCGGCGGCCTTCGCGAGCTGGATCGCGTAGACCGTACGGCCGTAGCTGGTGATGTTGCCGGTGCCCAGACCGAGCTCGTTGGAGAACTCCATCAGGTAGTGCTGGACCTCGGTGTACCCCAGCTGGGTGTTCACCGGGTCCAGGGAGCGCGTGTAGGCGACCTTGCGGAGCTCCGTCAGCTTGGGCTCGGCGTTGCGGAAGAGGCCGAGGCGGCGCTCCATGCCCTGCCCGCCCGGCATGTTCTTGACGGCCTCGTCGAACTTGACCTTGGCGGCGTCGGTGGCGGCGTAGGCCTGGGTGACCTCGTCGCTCTCGCGGTCCGTGGGGGTCTTGGCCTTGAGGAGGGGAGCGGCGGTGAGGTCACGCTCGTTGAGCAGCGCCTGGCTGTAGTCCGAGGCGGCGCGCACGATGAGCGCCGTCTTCTCGGCGTCCTGCGCCTCCTGCCAGGTGTCGATGGCGGCCTTCACCTGGAAGCCGCCCATGACGAGCCCGACGAGCACGGGTATGAGGAGGATGGCGTTCAGTCGGGTGGGCACGCGCCAGTTGCGCGGCGACAGCTTGCTGGAGCTGCCCTTGCGCACCGGGGCCGGCGACGTCACGGGCTCGTCCGCGGGCGGGATCACCGCGCGCGACGGCGGCGTGAAGTTGCCCCGCGTCTGCTGCTCTGCGGAGCTTTCCTTGCTTCGCCTCACTCGACCAACAACCTCTCGGCGTCGGCACCTACGTCGTGCCGGGTGTTTCGTTCAGGGCCGTACTACTCGGGAGTTCATGAATTCCAGCACGTGAAGGGGGTCCCTTCCAAACAGTGCGAAGCAGCCGGTTTTTGGGCCACATGCCGGAGATAAAACGGGCATAAAGAGCGAGCCCCGCCAAAAAGCGGGGCTCATGTGAGCGCAGTGGCACCGATCGGATGCGTCGGGTGTCCGAGGCGCCCGAATTCTCTGTCGAAATGTTATGAACTCGGGGGCGGTCGTGTCGAAGGACACAGACCGCCCCCAAAATCTCTACGACAACTGCCGTATATCAACTTCTCCTTGATGTGTACTACTTCAGACGCGCCATGAGGGCGTGCTCGACGAGGGTGATGAGCGCGCTCTTGGCGTCCGCGCGGTGGCGCGCGTCGGTCGTGATGATCGGGGTGTCGGGCCCGATCTGCAGCGCCTCGCGCACCTCGTCCGGCGTGTACGGCTGGGCGCCGTCGAAACCGTTCAGGGCGATGACGAAGGGGAGGCCCGAGTTCTCGAAGTAGTCGACGGCGGGGAAGCAGTCGGCGAGCCGCCGGGTGTCGACCAGGACGACGGCGCCGATGGCGCCGCGGACGAGGTCGTCCCACATGAACCAGAAGCGGTCCTGACCGGGCGTACCGAAGAGGTACAGGATCAGGTCCTGGTCCAGGGTGATACGGCCGAAGTCCATCGCCACCGTGGTGGTCGACTTCCCTCCGGTGTGGGTCAGGTCGTCGATGCCCGCCGAGGCGGCCGTCATCACGGCCTCGGTCCGCAGCGGGTTGATCTCGGAGACGGCGCCGACGAACGTGGTCTTGCCCACGCCGAAGCCACCCGCCACCACGATCTTCGCGCTGGTGGTGGAACGGGCCGCGCCGCCGTTAGAGCTTGCGAAGTCCACTGAGCACCCTTTCGAGCAGTGTCACGTCCGGCGTGCCGCCGGCCTCTCCGTTACCCGGCTGGTGGATGGCCACCATGCCCGCCTCGGCCAGGTCGGCCACGAGGATGCGGGCCACACCGAGCGGCATGGACAGCAGAGCCGAGACCTCGGCCACCGACTTCACCTCACGGCACAGGTGGCAGATCCGCTGGTGCTCGGGGAGCAGGGTGGCCAGGTGCGCCGGGTCGGCCGTGGTGCTGACCAGTGCCTCTATGGCGAGCTGGTAGCGCGGCCGGGTCCGGCCGCCGGTCATCGCATAGGGACGGACCAGCGGCTGGTCGCCCTCAGCTCCGTAGCCGTCGTCTATCGACGCGCCGTACGGATCGTGAGAGGCGGGGGGCGGGGTCATGAATCCTCCGGGCGTGACAGCAGAGACTTCTGCCGTCTGATGGGGCCGGTGGGGGGCCGGATTGGGGCGGCCGGACGGTGAACGGTCCAGGTCGGGTGCGGAGGGGCGCACCGACCCGTGCGTGTCGGTTTCGGGTTCGCGTTACATGAAAGGGCGGGGTCGGTGGAGCTAGTGGAGCAGGCTGCCCTGGAGCTCGGCCCGCAGATCCGGGGTGAGCACACTGCCCGCCCGGTCCACGAGGAGCGCCATCTCGTAGCCCACGAGGCCGATGTCGCACTCCGGGTGGGCGAGCACGGCCAGCGAGGAGCCGTCCGAGACGGACATCAGGAAGAGGAAGCCGCGCTCCATCTCCACGACGGTCTGGGCGACGGGTCCGCCCTCGAAGATCCGGGACGCCCCCGCGGTCAGCGAGGTCAGTCCGGACGCGACCGCCGCCAGCTGGTCGGCACGGTCGCGGGGGAACCCTTCGGACATGGCAAGGAGCAGTCCGTCGGCGGAGACCACCACCGTGTGGGACACCCCGGGGGTGTTGTCCACGAAATTGGTGATCAACCAGTTCAGATTCTGCGCCGCCTGGCTCATCGCGCTCAACTAACGCTCCTGCTGCTGGGTCGGACCGAGATTGAAGGAACCCGTGGTGGAGTTGCCCGCCTGACGGCCCTGCTGGATACCGCGACGCAGATTGGTGAGTCGGCCGCGGACGTCGTCGGGTGCGCGGGACACCTGGGGGCCGGCCGTGTTGGCCTGCTCCTGGGCGGTCCCGGGCACGAGGTTGGCCCGCGGCACGCGCCGCGGAAGCCCGGAGGTGGTGACACCGCCGGCCGCGGGCTTGCGCACCCGCTCGGCCTGGCGCACCAGCTCGTCGTTGGGCGAGGTCCGCCAGGCGGCCCCGCCGTTCTGCCGGCCGGCGTCCGGCTGCTGCGGGGCCGTCGTACCGGGCCGCTGCGGAGCGCTCGTACCGGGCCGCTGCGGAGCGCTCGTACCGGGCCGCTGCGGGGCACTGGTGCCGGGGCGCTGCGGGACCACGGGCGTCTGCATCGTCCGCTCGACGTCCGGGACGCCCTGCGTCGGAGCCTGCTGGGGGGCGTGGCCCTGCCCGGTCGGAGCGGGCGCCTGGCCCTGCTCCTGGCGGAACCAGTTGGTCTCCAGCGTGTCGTACAGCGGGGTACGCCCGTCACCGGAGCCGGCCGCCGGCAGCGCCTCGGGCTGACGCGGCTGCTGGAGCTGCGGCTGCTGGGGCTGCTGCGGCTGGTTCGCGGTCCGCTGGCGCGGGGCCGGTGCCTGCGGGGCGTGCTGCTGGGCCTGCGGAGCCTGCGCCTGCGGGACGTACGGCTGCTGGCCGAACGCCTGCTGCTGCTGGGGCTGCTGGGGCGCCTGCTGCGGCGCACCGAAGTCGGGCCGCGGGAACTGCGCGGTGGACGCCGGGTCCTGGGCACTGCCCTGGTAGCCCTGCGGAGCCATCGGCTGCGGGGCCTGCTGCGGCACACCGAAGTCCGGGCGCGGGAACTGGCCGGTGGAACCGGGACCGTCGGGCTGCGCGTAACGGCCCGCGTTCTCCGGCTCCTCGTGACCACGAGGCGCGTCCAGCGGCGTCATGTCCTGCTGCGGCCGGCGGACCGGCTGCACCTGCTCGTTGCCCCAGCTCGCGGCCTGCGGGCGCTGCTGCTGCTGCTGCGGGTTGCCGCCGGGGAGCTCGGCGTGCGGGAAGTCGTTCTGCGGGGCCTGTGCGGGCCGGCCGCCCTGGCCGCCCCACACGTCCGTACGGGACGGGATCGCGCTCTGCGCGCCGCCGCCGAAGCCGCCGGGCGAACCGGCGCCGAGGCCGGGTCGCTGCGGCTCCTGCGGAACGGGCGGGAGCTGAGCGGTCTGCGGACCCTGCGCCTGGACGGGCGCGGGAGCCTGCTGCGAGCGCTCCTGGAAGAGGTTGGGGCCGCCCTGGCCGCCCTGCGGGCCGTTCGGGCGCTGGGCGCCGTCCCGGCCGGGCAGCGCGCCGCGGGTCGCTCCGGCGGCGGCACCGAGCCGGCCGCCGGGCGCGGAAGGGGCACCGCCCGGAAGTCCGCCGGGGGCACCGGGACCACCGGCCGCACCGGGACCGCCGGTGAGGCGGCCGCCCGGGGCGCCGGCACCCTGCGGCACGGCGCCCTGGCCGCCCGCACCGGACTTCGGCACGGGCTTCTTGCCGCCGTGGGCGACGTCGACCGGGAGCATGACGAGCGCGGTGGTGCCGCCCGAGTCGGACGGGCGCAGCTGGATCCGGATGCCGTGTCGCAGGGACAGGCGGCCGACCACGAACAGACCCATGCGGCGCGAGACCGAGACGTCCACGGTGGGCGGCGAGGCGAGCCGCTCGTTGATCGCGGCCAGGTCCTCGGGGGAGAGGCCGATGCCGGTGTCGTGGATCTCGACCAGCACGCGGCCGTCGGGCAGGGCGTGACCGGTGACGCGGACCTTGGTCTGCGGCGAGGAGAACGAGGTGGCGTTCTCGAGGAGCTCGGCGAGCAGGTGCACGAGGTCGTTGACGACGCGGCCGGCGACGTCCGTCGCGGGGACGGCGGCCAGCTCGATGCGCTCGTACTGCTCCACCTCGGAGGCGGCGGCGCGGAGGACGTCGACCAGCGGGACCGGGCGGGTCCAGCGGCGGCCGGGCTCTTCACCGGCGAGAACGAGGAGGTTCTCACCGTTACGGCGCATGCGGGTCGCGAGGTGGTCGAGCTTGAACAGCGAGGACAGCTGGTCCGGGTCGGCCTCGCGGGACTCCAGCTCGGAGATGAGGGAGAGCTGGCGCTGGATGAGGCCCTGGGAACGCCGCGAGAGGTTGGTGAACATCGCGTTGACGTTGCCCCGGAGGAGGGCCTGCTCGGCGGCGAGGCGGACCGCCTCGCGGTGCACGTCGTCGAAGGCCGCGGCCACCTGGCCGATCTCGTCGCGGGAGTGCACACCGACGGACTCGACGGAGGTGTCGACGTCCTGCGGGTCGGACTCGGAGAGCTGCTTGACCAGCTCGGGCAGGCGTTCCTGGGCGACCTTGGTCGCGGTGTCCTGGAGCCGGCGCAGCGAGCGGATCATGGACCGGGCCACGACGAAGGCGCCGACGAGGGAGACGCCGAGGACGAGGAGGATCAGGGCACCGTTGATGATGGCGTCGCGCTGCGACTCCTGGCGCAGCTCACGGGCCTTGGTCTCCATCTCGCCCAGCAGCGTGGCCTCGATGGTCTTCATGGCACGCATCTTGGTGCCGTACTCGTCGGTGAAGTTCAGGTGACCGCGCTTGACGTCCGGCAGACCGCGGTCGGACTTCAGCATCCGCTGCGCGTAGTTGTCGGCCGCCTCGATCGAGGGGTTGCCGTTGGTCAGCGAGGCGGTGAGCTCCTCGGCGTCGCCGCCGGTCGACTCGTAGATCGCCCGGAAGGACTTGAACTCGTCGCCCTCACTGTTCTGCGCGGCCTCGCCGTAGAGCCGGTCGCCGAGCTGGAGGCTGGCGGCGCGGCTGTCGTTCGGGGGCAGCGCGGAGGCGATGATCGCCTGCTGGATGGAGGCGTACTCCTTGGCGGACGAGAACGCGGCGAGCGCGCGGGTCCGCTTGATCATCTCCGGGTTGCTGGTGGCCTGCGCCATGTCCTGGGACAGGCTGAGCAGCGAGCGGATGAGACGGCTGTAGGCCTCGACCGTCACCGAGTTCGCGATGTTCTTCTTGTACGCGGTGGCGCGGATGTTGTGCAGCTGGCTGACCTGCGCGGCGATCTGGCTGACGTTCTGCCGGATGTTGCGCAGCGACTCGTCGTCCTCGACGGTCGGGATGTCGTTGGTCGCGTCGAGGAAGGCCTTGTAGGCGCGGTCGGCCTTCTTGCGCGGGTTGGAGACCTGGTAGTCGCTCGGCGAGTTGCCGTTGGCGAGCGGACCGGCGGAGAGGTCGCGCTCCTCCTGGAGGGCCTCCGCGAAGTTGGTGGCCTCCTTGGTCAGCTTGGTGAGCAGCTGCATGTTGTCCAGCTGCTCCATGTCCTGCAAGGACTCGCTGATACGGATGCCACCGAGGCTGGTCGCCGCGACCACGGGGAGGGTCAGCAGGGCGACCAGGCGGGTGGAGATGCGCCAGTTGCGCAGGGCTATTCGGGGCCCGACCTGGTTGTCGGACTTCAGCTTGGGCAGCGGGGCGTGCTCTGCCGCGGCGTCGGCGGCGGTTCCGCGCGCGGCGGAGTCACCGCCCTCGCCCTTCCCGGTGTTCTGGGGGTGCGAGGCCGGGGAACCGTGGTGGGTCCCGGCACGCGGCTCCTGCTCCGCCGGAGTTTCCCCACGGCCCTTGCGGGCCTGGGAAGAGCCCGTGCCATCCCTCTTGAAACGTCCCTGCACTAGCGTCGCAACCTCTGGACCAGGCGTCCTTCCGGGTGAACGGAGAGGACGGTGTCGGCGTCGTGGGGCGCAGGTGCACCCCAGTGGTGGTCGTCGGTGACCGGCGCAGATCCCCCCTGTCTCCCGCCACTCGGCCGGCGCTGCGTTGCGCCCCCTGCGCGCCGGCCTCAAACCCGCGACGGTGCGTGGAATTCCAGCACAGTGCCGGATCTCCAACAAGGGCCGTGGGGCGCGTCGCGAAGGGGATGACAACGTGTGAACGTCGTGTCACCCCATGTAGAAGATGATCACGGAGGAATCGGGCGTATCTCCGTGAAACGGCAGGGAGGGAGGGGTGTCCCAGTCGCGATGATCAGGAGCGGAATGGAGCATTCAGTAGCGGAATGTCCGTTTCGGTGACCCCTGGGGGCGGTGCGTAATGCCCGGATTGTTCCTCAAGTGGTGAGCAAACTCACACGTAGTCCGTTGGATCCGCCGTGCAATCGAAGGGAATTGCATGTTTAGCCTGACGCTTTGACAAGATGGGTCGCTCTGCCCACGCCCCCGCGCGGGCGCCCCCCACCGCAGACAAAGGGTTCGACACCGCGATGAAGACGACGTCCGTACTCCGCACCACGGCCAACCCCCGGCGCTCCACCCTCGTCCACCTGGCGGACGCCGCGCAGCTGGACCGGGGCGCCCTGCCCGAGTACGCCGCCGAGCTCCCCGGCAACACCGCCAACCCGCGCCGCACGATCCTCATGCAGGCCCCGGCTCCCTACGAGCCGCAGCCCTACGCCTCGGCGGGCCGCTGACCCGTCCGGCGCCGACAGGCCCGTCCGGGACCGGTATAACCGCCGGTCCGCCGCCTCCCGCCGCGTTAGCCTGGAGCGTCAGACTCCAGCCAGTAGCAAGTGAGGGGCGACAGCACTCGTGCGCATCGCCAGATTCTCCATCGACGGCAATGTCGCCTTCGGCGCCGTCGAGGGCGAGGGAACCGTCGAGTCCGGCGGCCTGGTCCTCGACATCATCAAGGGCATCCCGTACACCGACTTCGAGCTCAGCGGCACGAAGGTCCCGCTGAGCAAGGTCCGGCTCCTGCCCCCGGTGCTCCCCAACAAGGTCGTGGCCATCGGCCGCAACTACGCGGAGCACGCGAAGGAGCTCGGGAACGAGGTCCCGGAGGTCCCGGTGGCCTTCTTCAAGCCCACGACCTCGGTCATCGGCCCCGGCGACGCCATCGAGTACCCCTCCTTCTCCAACGAGCTGCACCACGAGGCCGAACTGGCCGTGGTCATCGGCCGCATGTGCCGCGAGGTTCCGCGCGAGCGCGTGAAGGACGTCGTCTTCGGCTACACCTGTGCCAACGACGTCACCGCCCGCGACGTCCAGAAGCGCGAGGCCCAGTGGGCCCGCGCCAAGGGCTTCGACACCTCCTGCCCGCTGGGCCCCTGGGTGGAGACCGACCTCGATCCGAGCGACCTGACCATCCAGGCCACGGTCAACGGGCAACAGCGCCAGCTCGGTCGTACGAGCGACATGGTTCGCTCCATCGAGGACCTGGTCGTCCACATCTCCGAGGCCATGACGCTGCTCCCGGGCGACGTCATCCTCACCGGCACCCCCGCCGGGGTCGGCCCCCTCAACGTCGGCGACGAGGTCGCCGTCACCATCGAAGGCATCGGCACTCTCACCAACAGGGTGATCAAGCGTGGCTAACGCGAACGTCCGCGTACGTTTCTGTCCCTCCCCGACCGGCAACCCCCACGTGGGCCTGGTCCGCACCGCCCTCTTCAACTGGGCCTTCGCCCGGCACAACCAGGGCACCATGGTCTTCCGCATCGAGGACACCGACGCGGCGCGCGACTCCGAGGAGTCGTACAACCAGCTGCTCGACTCGCTGCGCTGGCTCGGCCTCGACTGGGACGAGGGCCCCGAGACCGGCGGCCCGCACGAGCCCTACCGGCAGTCGCAGCGGATGGACATCTACAAGGACGTCGCCGACAAGCTGCTCGCCGGCGGCTACGCGTACCACTGCTACTGCACCGCCACCGAGCTCGACGAGCGCCGCGAGGCCGCCCGCGCCGCCGGCCGGCCCTCCGGCTACGACGGCCACTGCCGCGAGCTGTCCGCCGAGCAGGTCGAGATCTACCGGGCCGAGGGCCGCGAGGCGATCGTCCGCTTCCGCATGCCGGACGAGCCGATCACCTTCACCGACCTCGTCCGCGGCGAGCTCACCTTCACCCCGGACAACGTCCCGGACTACGGCATCGTGCGCGCCAACGGCGCCCCGCTGTACACCCTGGTCAACCCGGTCGACGACGCCCTGATGGAGATCACCCACGTCCTGCGCGGCGAGGACCTGCTCTCCTCCACCCCGCGGCAGATCGCGCTCTACAAGGCGCTGATCGAGCTGGGCGTCGCCAAGGAGATCCCGGCCTTCGGCCACCTGCCGTACGTCATGGGCGAGGGCAACAAGAAGCTCTCCAAGCGCGACCCGCAGGCCTCCCTCAACCTCTACCGGGAGCGCGGCTTCCTGCCGGAGGGCCTGCTCAACTACCTCTCCCTCCTCGGCTGGTCCTTCTCCGCCGACCAGGACCTCTTCACCATCCCCGAGATGGTCGAGAAGTTCGACATCGCGGACGTCAACGCCAACCCGGCCCGCTTCGACCTCAAGAAGGCCGAGTCCATCAACGCGGACCACATCCGCATGCTGGACGTGAAGGACTTCACCGCGGCGTGCGAGCCCTGGCTGAACGCCCCCCACGCCAACTGGGCCCCGGAGGACTTCGACCGGGCCGCCTGGGAGGCCATCGCCCCCTACGCCCAGACCCGCCTGACCGTCCTGTCGGACATCACGGCCAACGTCGACTTCCTGTTCCTCAAGGAGCCGGTCCTCGACCAGCCCTCCTGGGACAAGGCGATGAAGGGCGAGCCCGCCGCCCTGCTCACCACCGCGCGCGAGAAGCTCGTGGCCGCCGACTGGAACGACCCGGAGTCCCTGAAGAACGCGGTCCTGGCCGCCGGTGAGGCCCACGGCCTCAAGCTCGGCAAGGCCCAGGCCCCGGTCCGTGTCGCCGTCACCGGCCGTACGGTCGGTCTGCCGCTCTTCGAGTCCCTCCAGATCCTGGGCCAGGACAAGACCCTCGCCCGCATCGACGCGGCCCTGGCGAAGCTCGCCGGCGCGTAGTCGACACCTGAACGGGGAGGGCGGCAGCCATGCTCGGCTGCCGCCCTCCCCGTTCTCGGTTGCTGTCCTTCCCGTGGCGGCTGCGGAACGGATCGGCGTCGGAAGTGCCCCGGCGGCACTCGTGGCAAGCCTGGAACCGCCGGGTCGTCGAGCATGCCGGGGCGCTGCCCGGCCTCGAGTTCCTGCCGCTCGACTTCGCCGCCACGGCCGCCGTCGAGCAGGCGGTGGCCGCCGGTCTCGATCGGCGGCACGCGCACGCCGTGTACGCGGAGGCCGCGAGCTCCCCCGAGGGGCAGGTCCAGCGCGGGACCCTGTCCGTCGTCGAGGTCGGAGAGCTGGGTCTGCCCACCGGCCGGCTGGTGGCCTGCGATCCCTTCGTGTACCTGGGTACCGGAGACGCGGAACCCTTCACCGTCGAGGTGAGCCCCGGTCGTTACCGCGTGGACGCCGCCGTCGCCACGCTCGTCGATCCCCAGGACAGGCCCGGGACGCGGCCGCACACCCGGATCGCCGCCGCCCGGCTCGTCGTCCGCGACACCCCGGCCGCCGCCTGGGAGCTCGCCCTGATTCCGGGCGACGACCTCGCCGAGCTCGATGAGGACGAGATCTTCGGATACGGCGTGGACGCGGGGACCGGCTGCTTCTACGACGCCTCCGTCGATGGCGCCTTTCCCGGTACCGAGGACGAGGAGGGTGCCGTGTGGGACGCGATGGCGACCGTCGGGCACGGGCCGGCCGTCTTCATGGCAGAGGGGGAGGACGGCCACACCTTGGCCGGTTTCACCTCGGGCTGGGGTGACGGCTGCTATCCGACCTGGATCGGGCGGGACACCGCCGGCGAGGTCGTGTGCTTCGTCACCGACTTCCGCGTCGCCCCCCGCGATCTCGATCTCCCGGCATGACCACTCACTCCCGCTCGGTCTTCAGGGACGGTAACGTCGTTCCATGACCATCCGCGCGGTGCTCTGGGACATCGACGACACGATCTTCGACTACGCGAGCGCGGACCGGGCCGGGATGCGGGCGCATCTCGCGGCCGAGGGGCTGCTCGGCGGGTACGGCACCGTCGAGGAGGCCCTGCTGCGCTGGAAGGAGCTCACGGAGCTGCACTGGCGCCGCTACGAGGCCGAGGGCGGGGACTTCCAGGACCAGCGGCGCCACCGGGTGCGGGACTTCCTCGGGCGGCCGGAGCTCACCGCCGTCGAGGCCGACGGCTGGTTCGACCGCTACGTGGTCCACTACGAGGCCGCCTGGGAGCTGTTCCCCGACGCCCTGCCCGTCCTCGACCTGCTGGCCCGTGACTACCGTCACGGCGTGCTGTCCAACTCCAGCATCCACAACCAGGACCACAAGCTCCGCACCCTGGGCGTACGGGACCGCTTCGAGGCCGTGGTGTGCGCGGCCGAGCTCGGGGTGGCCAAGCCGGCCCCCGAGGCCTTCCACGCCGCCTGCACCGCCCTTGACCTGCGCCCCCACCAGGTGGCGTACGTCGGAGACCAGCCGGACATCGACGCCCGGGGGGCCGTGGACGCGGGCCTGGTGGGGATCTGGCTGGACCGCGCAGGGACCGGCGGCAGGCCCGAGCTGACCCGCATCACCGACCTGCACCAGCTGCCCCGGGTGCTGCGTGCGGATACGCGTTTTGGAGCACCGTCCACCTTCAGGTAATGTTCTTCCTGCGCCGAGGGGAACGGGCCGAAAGGCCGGAAAGCCCCGGAAGCGCAAGCCGAGCAAGATCCCCTCCTCGGAGGGATCGCGCCCCGGTGGCCTATGGTGTAATTGGCAGCACGACTGATTCTGGTTCAGTTAGTCTTGGTTCGAGTCCAGGTAGGCCAGCTCGCAGAGCTCATCTGCAAACCGTGGATGGCATCCACAAAGCCCCCGTTGTGTAGCGGCCTAGCACGCCGCCCTCTCAAGGCGGTAGCGCCGGTTCGAATCCGGTCGGGGGTACAGATCCTTCCCGCGGGATCACTTGGGTAGCTCCCGGTGAACCCGATGCAGGATCGCTAGGGCCCCCGTTGTGTAGCGGCCTAGCACGCCGCCCTCTCAAGGCGGTAGCGCCGGTTCGAATCCGGTCGGGGGTACTAACTGGTCTAAACCACCAGTGGCCTATGGTGTAATTGGCAGCACGACTGATTCTGGTTCAGTTAGTCTTGGTTCGAGTCCAGGTAGGCCAGCGGATCTTTTGAGATCTTGCCCCCGTTGTGTAGCGGCCTAGCACGCCGCCCTCTCAAGGCGGTAGCGCCGGTTCGAATCCGGTCGGGGGTACAAAACGAAGAAGCCCTTCCCTTCGGGGGAGGGCTTCTTCGCTGTTCTCGTTCACGATGTGCGCGGGAACACGACTTCGGGACACAACTCCGGCCCACCGCTGCGGCGTTGGAGCGGTGGGCCGGGAGACCGACAGGTGAAGAGGGAAAGGGCGGGGTCAGCCGTTGCGGCGGAGGGCCTCGGACAGGCGGGCGGCCGCGTCGATGACCGCCTGGGCGTGCATGCGGCCCGGGTGGCGGGTCAGGCGCTCGATCGGGCCCGAGACCGACACGGCGGCCACCACGCGGTTCGAGGGGCCGCGTACGGGCGCGGAGACGGACGCGACGCCCGGCTCCCGCTCGCCGATCGACTGGGCCCAGCCGCGGCGTCGTACGCCCGACAGGGCCGTCGCCGTGAAGCGGGCGCCCTGAAGGCCGCGGTGCAGCCGCTCGGGCTCCTCCCAGGCCATGAGGATCTGCGCGGACGAGCCGGCCTTCATGGTCAGCGTGGAGCCGACCGGGACCGTGTCCCGAAGTCCGGACAGCCGCTCGGCCGCCGCCACGCAGATGCGCATGTCGCCCTGGCGCCGGTACAGCTGGGCGCTCTCGCCCGTCACGTCGCGCAGATGCGTCAGCACCGGCCCGGCGGTCGCGAGCAGGCGGTCCTCGCCGGCCGCGGCGGCGAGCTCGGCAAGCCGCGGTCCGAGGATGAACCGGCCCTGCATGTCGCGGGCCACCATCCGGTGGTGTTCCAAAGCCACGGCCAGTCGGTGTGCCGTGGGTCGTGCGAGTCCCGTCGCCGCGACCAGACCTGCGAGGGTGGCCGGACCGGACTCCAGGGCGCTCAGGACAAGGGCTGCCTTGTCGAGAACGCCTACGCCGCTAGAGTTGTCCATGCAACGATATTCGCGTCTCACTCTGTGAAACGCAAGTTCAATTTTCCCAGGAACTTGTCACTCTGGTGGTGCGGCCGCACAACGGCCCGCCAAACGGGTCTCTAGTGGTGCCGGCGCAGCCGCCGGCCGGAGGGAAAGCGATGGGTAGGACACTCGCGGAGAAGGTCTGGGACGACCACGTCGTCCGGCGCGCCGAAGGCGAGCCCGACCTCCTCTTCATCGATCTGCACCTGCTGCACGAGGTGACCAGCCCCCAGGCCTTCGACGGTCTCCGGCAGAACGGCCGGCAGGTGCGGCGGCTCGACCTCACCATCGCGACCGAGGACCACAACACCCCGACCCTCGACATCGACAAGCCGATCGCCGACCCGGTCTCCCGCGCCCAGTTGGAGACCCTGCGCAAGAACTGCGCCGAGTTCGGCGTCCGCCTGCATCCGCTGGGCGACGTCGAGCAGGGCGTCGTCCACGTCGTGGGACCGCAGCTGGGCCTGACCCAGCCGGGCATGACCGTGGTCTGCGGCGACTCGCACACCTCCACGCACGGCGCCTTCGGCGGCCTGGCGTTCGGCATCGGCACCAGCCAGGTCGAGCACGTCCTGGCCACCCAGACGCTGCCCATGGCCCGCCCGAAGACCATGGCCATCACGGTGAACGGCGAGCTGCCCGAGGACGTCACGGCCAAGGACCTGATCCTGGCGATCATCGCCAGGATCGGCACCGGCGGCGGTCAGGGCTACGTCCTGGAGTACCGCGGCTCCGCCATCGAGAAGCTCTCGATGGAGGCCCGGATGACCATCTGCAACATGTCGATCGAGGCCGGCGCCCGCGCGGGCATGATCGCCCCCGACCGGACCACCTTCGACTACCTCGAAGGCCGCGCCCACGCCCCCAAGGGCGAGGACTGGGACGCCGCCGTCGCGTACTGGAAGACGCTGAAGTCCGACGAGGACGCGGTCTTCGACGCCGAGGTCGTCATCGACGCCGCCGAGCTGGCCCCGTTCGTCACCTGGGGCACCAACCCCGGCCAGGGCGCCCCGCTTTCGGCGAACGTCCCCGACCCGGCTTCGTACGAAGACGCTTCGGAGCGCCTGGCCGCCGAAAAGGCCCTGGAGTACATGGGGTTGACCGCCGGACAGCCGCTGCGCGACATCAAGGTCGACACCGTCTTCGTAGGCTCCTGCACCAACGGACGCATCGAGGACCTGCGCAACGCGGCCTCCCTGCTGGAGGGCCGCAAGGTCGCCGACGGCGTCCGCATGCTGGTCGTCCCCGGCTCCGTCCGGGTCGCCCTGCAGGCCGTCGAGGAGGGCCTGGACAAGGTCTTCAAGGAGGCCGGCGCCGAGTGGCGGCACGCGGGCTGCTCGATGTGTCTGGGCATGAACCCCGACCAACTGGCTCCCGGTGAGCGCTCCGCGTCCACCTCCAACCGCAACTTCGAGGGCCGGCAGGGCAAGGGCGGCCGCACCCACCTGGTCTCCCCCCAGGTCGCCGCCGCCACCGCCGTCCTGGGCCACCTGGCCTCCCCGGCCGATCTGTCCGACGTCGCCACCACCGCGGGGGTCTGAGGAACCATGGAAGCTTTCACCACCCACACCGGCCGCGCCGTTCCGCTGCGCCGCAGCAACGTCGACACCGACCAGATCATCCCCGCGCACTGGCTCAAGAAGGTCACCCGCGACGGCTTCGAGGACGGCCTGTTCGAGGCCTGGCGCAAGGACGAGCAGTTCGTCCTCAACCGCCCCGAGCGGCAGGGCGCCACGGTCCTGGTCGCCGGCCCCGACTTCGGCACCGGCTCCTCCCGTGAGCACGCCGTCTGGGCGCTGCAGAACTACGGCTTCAAGGCCGTGATCTCCTCCCGCTTCGCCGACATCTTCCGCGGCAACTCGCTGAAGAACGGGCTGCTGACCGTCGTCCTGCCGCAGGAGACCGTCGACGCCCTGTGGGAGCTCACCGAGGCCGACCCGACCGCCGAGGTCACCGTCGACCTGGAGGCCCGCAAGGTCCTCGCGCCCGGGATCGACGCCGACTTCGAGCTCGACGAGAACGCCCGCTGGCGTCTCCTGAACGGTCTGGACGACATCAGCCTCACCCTTCAGAACGAAGCGGACATCGCCGCCTACGAGGCCGGTCGGCCGGCCTTCAAGCCCCGTACAATTACGGCCTGAGCAGCGCTTTTCCAGTACTGCGCCCCCCACCGTCCGGTGGGGGGCGCAGTCGCTTGTTGAGACCCCGTCGGGCGACAACTCGCCCTAGATGGCACAATCGGTGCATGGAACGCGACAGCCAACTCGAGCTCTACGAGGCAGTCGCCGCCCGATTGAAGGAAGCGCACAGAAGGGTGCGCGAACTGCAAGTCCCGGAGGGCGTAAGGATGGCGCTGTCCCGGAAGCTGCTGGTCGTGACGGCCGCGGCGAAGCACGATCTCTCGGACGCGGCAACGCGTCTGGACCGGTTGATGAAGGACCTCGACGAGGGCCGATTCCCTGAAGACGACTGACACCAGGAACTCCGCAACGGGACTTCCGCGTTGCGGCACTAGGGTGATTAGCCCGTTTCGTGTTTGATTTGCGGTATATACATGCCTAACGTGCGAAAAAGCTTGAACACTTTCGTTCCGGCAATGTCTCCGAAGGGGAAGACGTGAACAAGGCGCAGCTCGTAGAAGCGATTGCCGACAAGATGGGCGGTCGCCAGCAGGCCGCCGACGCCGTCGACCACGTGCTCGACGCCATCGTGCGCGCCGTGGTCGGCGGGGACCGGGTCTCGGTCACCGGCTTCGGGTCGTTCGAGAAGGTCGACCGTCCCGCTCGCTACGCCCGTAACCCGCAGACGGGTGAGCGCGTGCGGGTCAAGAAGACCTCGGTTCCGCGCTTCCGTGCGGGTCAGGGCTTCAAGGACCTGGTCAGCGGCTCCAAGAAGCTCCCCAAGGGCGGCGAGGTCTCCGTCAAGAAGGCCCCGAAGGGCAGCCTCACCGGCGGCGCCTCCGCGACCGTCAAGAAGGCCGCCGCCAAGAAGGCCACCACCGCCAAGAAGGCCGCCGCCAAGAAGGCGACCCCGGCCAAGAAGACCGTGGCGAAGAAGACCACCACGGCCGCCGCCAAGAAGACCACCGCGGCGGCGAAGAAGACCACCACCGCCGCCAAGAAGACCACCGCGGCGGCGAAGAAGGCCACCCCGGCCAAGAAGACCACCACGGCCGCCGCCAAGAAGGCCACGGCCAAGAAGACCGCGCCGGCGAAGAAGGCCACCGCGAAGAAGGCGCCCGCCAAGAAGACGACGGCGCGCAAGACCACCGCGAAGAAGACCGCCGCGAAGAAGTAGGACTCGCGGCGGCAGGTGCTCACACGCCGGGCCGGGCTCCCCCCTGGGGAGCCCGGCCCGCGGCGCGTTCCGGGCTGTTCCGGCGCGTCCCTAGAAGGTCTGCAGCGTCACCAGCGTGATCCGCAGGGCGGCCCCCTCGCCCTCCGTCTCGATCCGCACCCGCTGCCCCGGCCGCAGCAGCCGCAGCCCGCCCGCCTCGAAGGCCTCGGCCCCGAACTCCACCGGGGTGCCGTCGTCGAGCAGCACACTGCCGCTGCGGGTGTCGGAGTCGTACGTGTACGCGGTCGCCTGCATGACCGGCAGCCTATCCGGCCGCGGGCACCCAGCGGGCCGCCGTCCGCGGCCCCACGCCCAGCGCCACCGCGGCCGCCAGATCCTCGCCGGTGTCCACGTCCCGACGCACGGAATCCACCCCCGGCAGTCGGATTTCCACCGCCCCCGAGGACAAATGCCGACGTCGTGAAGCCCCTCCGAAAGCCGGTTCCAATTCCATCCGCGGACCGGCCGAGAGGAATGTCGTACCTATTTCGGCGGCATCCGCGAGAAAAGCCCGCGGAAATTGCCCCGCCACCCGCAGCACCCGAGCCAGCTCGGCCGGCCGGAGCGCCGGCAGGTCCGCGTTGAGTGCCGCCACCCGTGCCCCGGGGCGCAGCGCCCGCACCGTGCGGGCCCCGTGCGCGAGGGCCTCGTTGAGGCCCGCGCCGGGCAGGTCCGGCACGATCCGCGCCCCCAGGGCCGCCAGCGCGGCCGCCGCGGCCGGATCGTCCGTGACGACCGCCACATCCCGCACGTCCGGGCAGGCCAGCGCCGCCGCCACGGTGTCCTCGGCGAAGGCGAGCGCCAACCGCCCCCGCAGCAGGCCGCCCACCGCGGGGCCCAGCCTGCTCTTCGCCCGCGCCAGCGGCTTCAGGGGGACGACCAGGGACCAGTCGTCGTGGGCGGTGTCGGCCACGTACTCGGCCGCCGTGTCGTCGGCGTAGCTCGTCATCGCGCCCCATTCTGTCCCGCCCGCGCGATCCGCCCGAGCCCCGGGGCGTACGGTGTCCTCGACAGGCCAGGAGCAGGAGGCGACACTTGACCCCCTGCGAACCCGTCCGGAGAAAGGTGTCCGAGTGTCCCGCCGCAGAATCGGCTTCTGGTACCGCCTGGCAGCGGTCATCGCCAAACCCCCGCTGGTGGTGCTGTTCAAGCGGGACTGGCGCGGAACGGAGCACATCCCGGCCGAAGGCGGCTTCATCACCGCGGTGAACCACAACTCGTACCTGGACCCGCTGTCCTACGCGCACTACCAGTACAACACCGGGCGCGTACCCCGCTTCCTCGCCAAGGCCGCCCTCTTCAAGGGCGGCTTCGTCGGCACCATGCTCCGCAACACCGGTCAGATCCCCGTCTACCGCGAGACCACCAACGCCCTGGACGCCTTCCGGTCCGCCGTCGACGCGATCGAGCGCGGCGAGTGCGTCGCCTTCTACCCCGAGGGCACCCTCACCCGCGACCCCGACATGTGGCCCATGGCCGGCAAGACCGGCGCCGCCCGCGTCGCCCTGCTCACCAAGGCGCCCGTCATCCCGGTCGCCCAGTGGGGCGCCAACCTCGCGATGCCGCCGTACGCCAAGGAGAACAAGCTTCAGCTCCGGCCCCGCAAGACCCTGATCGTGCAGGCCGGTCCGCCGGTCGACCTCTCCCGGTTCTACGACGTCGAGCCCACGCCCGACGTGCTGCGCCAGGCCACCGAGGAGATCATGGCGGCCATCACCCGGATCCTGGAGGAGGTCCGGGGGGAGAAGGCCCCGGACGAGCCCTACGACCATCGGAAGGCCCGGCAGGAACAGCGCCGCAAGGCCGCGGAGGAAGGCAAGAAGTGACCAAGGCAGCCGTCTTCGGCAACGGATCCTGGGGCACCGCCTTCGCGATGGTGCTCGCCGACGCGGGCTGCGAGGTGAGCCTGTGGGGCCGCCGCGCCGAACTCGCCGAGACGATCAACCGCACCGGGGCCAACCCGGACTACCTGCCCGGCGTCGAACTCCCCAAGGGCATCACGGCCACCGCCGACCCGGCCGAGGCCGCCCGCGACGCCGACTTCACCGTCCTCGTCGTGCCCTCCCAGACCCTGCGCGAGAACCTCGCCGCGTGGGCGCCGGAGCTCGCCCCCGGCACCGTCCTCGTGTCCCTGATGAAGGGCATCGAACTCGGCACCGCCAAGCGCATGAGCGAGGTGATCACCGAGGTCGCGGACGTGCCGGCCGGACGCGTCGCCGTCCTCACCGGCCCCAACCTGGCCAAGGAGATCGCCGCCCGGCAGCCCGCCGCCGCCGTCGTCGCCTGCGCCGACGAGACGGTCGCCCAGCGGCTCCAGTCCGCCTGCATGACCCCGTACTTCCGTCCGTACACCAACACCGACGTGGTCGGCTGCGAACTCGGCGGCGCGGTCAAGAACGTCATCGGGCTCGCCGTCGGCATCGCCGACGGCATGGGGCTCGGCGACAACTCGAAGGCCACCCTCATCACCCGGGGCCTCGCCGAGACCACCCGGCTCGGCCTCGCCATGGGTGCCGACCCGCTGACCTTCTCCGGCCTCGCGGGCCTCGGCGACCTGGTCGCCACCTGCTCCTCGCCGCTCTCCCGGAACCACACCTTCGGCACCAACCTGGGCCGCGGGATGACCCTCCAGGAGACGATCGCGGCCACCAAGCAGACCGCCGAGGGCGTCAAGTCCTGCGAGTCCGTGCTCGATCTGGCCCGCCGGCACGGCGTCGACATGCCCATCACCGAGACCGTCGTCTCGATCGTCCACGAGGGCAAGCCGCCGGTCGTCGCCCTCAAGGAGCTCATGTCGCGCTCGGCGAAGGCGGAACGCAGGTGACGCGGCGCTGAGCCGGACGCGCGCGGCACACGCGGGGCGCTCAGCAGTTCGGACGCCGCAAGGTACCCTCATCGCGATATGAGCGAGAACACCCAGAGCCCCCGCAAGCCGCGCGTCGCCGTCGTCTTCGGCGGACGCAGCTCCGAGCACGCCATCTCCGTCGTCACCGCCGGTGCCGTCCTCAACGCCATCGACCGGGACAAGTACGACGTGCTGCCGATCGGCATCACCCGGGAGGGGCGCTGGGCGCTGACCGCCGACGCCCCCGAGCGGATGGCCATCGCCGACCGCGCCCTTCCGGACGTCGCCCAGCTCGCCGAGTCCGAGACCGGCGGCGTGATCCTGCCCGTCGACCCGGCCAGCCGCGAGGTCGTCCTCAGCGAGCCCGGCTCCCTGCCGCAGGCCCTCGGCGAGGTCGACGTCGTCTTCCCCATGCTGCACGGCCCCTACGGCGAGGACGGCACCCTCCAGGGCCTCCTGGAGCTCTCCGGCATCCCGTACGTCGGCGCGGGCGTCCTCGCCTCCGCCGTCGGCCAGGACAAGGAGTACATGAAGCGCGTCTTCGTCTCCTTCGGCCTGCCGGTCGGCCCGTACGTCGTGGTCCGCCCCCGCGAGTGGGAGCAGAATCCGGCCGCGGCCCGCAAGAAGATCGTGGAGTTCGCCGCCGACCACGGCTGGCCGCTCTTCGTGAAGCCGGCCCGCGGCGGCTCGTCCGTCGGCATCACCAAGGTCGACGACCTCTCCGGCCTCGACGAGGCGATCGAGGAGGCCCGCCGCTTCGACCCGAAGATCATCGTCGAGGCACTGGTCCGCGGCCGGGAGATCGAGTGCGGCGTCCTGGAGTTCGAGGACGGCCCGCGCGCCAGCGTGCCCGCCGAGATCCCGCCGGTCACGAACCACGACTTCTACGACTTCGAGGCCAAGTACATCGACTCCGCCTCCGGCATCGTCCCCGCCCCCATCGGCCACGAGGCCACCGCCGAGATCCAGCGCCTCGCCGTGCTGGCCTACGAGTCCGTGTCCTGCGAGGGCCTGGTGCGCGCCGACTTCTTCCTCACCGAGGACGGCGAGTTCGTCATCAACGAGATCAACACCATGCCCGGCTTCACGCCCATCTCCATGTACCCGCGCATGTGGCAGGAGAGCGGCGTCAGCTACCCGGAGCTCGTCGACCGGCTGATCCAGGCCGCGCTGAACCGCTCCACGGGCCTGCGCTAGCGAGGCACCCCCCCCGGGTCACAGGCTCGGGGGGACCGCCTTCTGCACGGGGGCGGCGAGATCCGCGAGCGGGCCGACGTCATGCGCGTACCGCTCGTCCAGCGACACCTCGACGTACGCCTTGCGGTACGTCGTCGTGAAGCGGGGTCCGTCGCCCGCGCGCGGCTCGTAGAGCCAGTTCACGCCGTTCGCCTCGACCGCGTGCGCCTGCGGATCGTTCATCTTTTCGGGCCGGGGGACGCCGCAGCGCAGTACGATCGCCGCATCCCCCCACGCGGCGGTCAGTTCGGACTCCGGCTCGGTGCCGGTCCGCGCCAGACCCGCCACGGTGCCGGGCAGCTCCTTCGCGAGGGCGCGGCAGAAGGCGGCCTCGGTCGCCGGAGGACTGGGAACCGGGACCGACGCCTTCGCGTCCGCGGTGGAACAGCCCGCCACGGCCAGCAGCAGCACGGTGGCCGCTGCGGCGGATGCGGGCAGGCCGAAGGGCCGGTGGGAAGACTTCACCGGCCAAGGGTAGACGGGGGCTAGAGATGCACGACCGGGCAGGTGAGGGTGCGCGTGATGCCTTCCACTTGCTGGACCCTGGCGACCACCATGCGGCCCAGCGCGTCCACGGTGTCTGCCTCGGCTCTGACGATGACGTCGTAGGGACCGGTCACGTCCTCTGCCTGGATCACTCCATTGATCTTGGCGATGGTCTCGGCGACGGTCGACGCCTTGCCCACCTCGGTCTGAATAAGGATGTACGCCTGTACCACGGAACCTCCAGGGCGGCCACGAGGATCTTGTGGGAGAAAGAGACGCCACGGTACCGCGTCGCCGCGGGCCGCGGGGAGACCTCCGAGCTCGGAGGCGCCCGCGGTGTGGCGTACACAGATGAGAAGTTGACGGTCTACTTGACGGTATCCGGCACGGTGACGGCCCGCGACCCGCACGGCGAGGAGCAGCGGAGCGGCGCGGCGGCCGGCACGACGACACGAGGTGACACGCGGTGAAGGGCACAGTCGGAGAGCTCGGCGAGTTCGGGCTCATCAGGGAGCTCACCTCCCGGCTCACCTCCACCCCCGCGGTGCGGATCGGGCCCGGCGACGACGCCGCCGTGGTCTCCGCCCCCGACCGGCGGGTGGTGGCCAGCACGGACATCCTGCTCGAGGGGCGCCACTTCCGCCGCGACTGGTCGACGGCCTACGACGTCGGCCGCAAGGCCGCGGCGCAGAACCTCGCCGACATCGCCGCCATGGGCGCCGTCCCCACCGCGCTGCTGCTCGGCCTGGTCGTCCCCGCCGAACTGCCGGTCACCTGGCCCACGGAAATGATGGACGGATTGCGCGACGAATGTCAGGTCGCGGGCGCCGCGGTGGTCGGCGGCGACGTCGTCCGCGGCGACACGATCATGGTCTCCATCACCGCGCTCGGCGACCTGCGCAACCACGACCCGGTCACCCGCGGCGGAGCCCAGCCCGGCGACGTCGTCGCCTACACCGGCTGGCTCGGCTGGTCGGCCGCCGGTTACGCGGTGCTCTCCCGCGGCTTCCGTTCCCCGCGCGCCTTCGTCGAGGCCCACCGCCGCCCCGAGCCCCCGTACCACGCGGGCCCCGCGGCCGCCGGGCTCGGCGCCACCGCCATGTGCGACGTCAGCGACGGCCTGATCGCCGACCTCGGCCACATCGCCGAGGCCAGCAAGGTCCGCATCGACCTGCGCTCCGGCCTCATCGACATCCCGACCCAGATGAACGACATCGGCCAGGCCGTCGGCGTCGACCCGCTGCAGTGGGTGCTCACCGGGGGAGAGGACCACGCGATCGTCGCCACGTTCCCGCCGGACGTGAAGCTGCCCGCCCGCTGGAAGGTCATCGGCGAGGTCCTCAACCCCTCCGCGCTGCCCCAGGTCACCGTCGACGGCGCGCCCTGGCACAGCGTGGGCGGCTGGGACCACTTCGGCGGGACCGAGTGACCTCCCCGCCGCCCCTCGTCCTCACCGTCGCCGGATCCGACTCCGGCGGCGGCGCCGGCATCCAGGCCGACCTCAAGACGATGCTCGCGCTCGGCGTCCACGGCATGAGCGTGATCACCGCCGTGACGGCCCAGAACTCCCTCGGCGTCCAAGGCGCCTGGGAGCTGCCCGGGGAGGCCGTACGGGCCCAGTACCGGGCCGTCGTGGACGACATCGGCGTCCGGGCGGTCAAGACGGGCATGCTGGCGAGCGCGGCGCTCGTGGAGACCGTGGCGGAGCTCCTCGCCGGCACGGACGCCCCCGTGGTCGTCGACCCGGTGGGCGTCTCCAAGCACGGCGACCCCCTGCTCGCCGCGTCCGCGCTGGACTCCGTACGCGCGAAGCTGCTGCCCGTCGCGACCGTCGCCACGCCCAACCTGGACGAGGTGACGCAGCTGACGGGCGTCGTCGTCGAGGACGAGGCCGGGATGTGCCGGGCGGCCGAGGCGATCCTCGCGTACGGGCCGCGCTGGGCGCTGATCAAGGGCGGCCACCTTCCCGGAGGAGCGGCGGAGGCCGTGGACCTGCTCACCGACGGCACGGAGGAGCACTGGCTGTACGCCCCCCGGTACGACAACCGGCACACGCACGGCACGGGCTGCACGCTCGCCTCGGCGGTCGCGTCGGGCCTGGCGAAGGGCCTGCCGGTGCCGGAGGCGGTACGGGAGGCGAAGGCGTACGTGACGGGCGCGATCGCGGCGGGCTTCGCGCTGGGCGGGGGCATCGGCCCGGTGGACCACGCGTGGCGCTTCCGCTCCTAGCCCTGGCCTGGCCCGGCGCTGCCCGGCCGGGGCCGGGCCGGAGAACCCCGTTACATGGCCCCAGGCATGGCAAAAGGCCGGTTCACCGAGGTGAACCGGCCTTCAAGGCAACCGCAGGGGCTGCGCTACGACGAGACGTCGGCGGGGCTTTCCCCGCTTCCGCGGGGGTAGCACCAATTAGCGCGAGACCTTGCCGGCCTTGATGCACGAGGTGCAGACGTTGAGCCGCTTCGGCGTCCGACCGACCACGGCACGCACACGCTGGATGTTCGGGTTCCAGCGACGAGACGTACGGCGGTGCGAGTGCGAAATGTTGTTGCCGAAGCCCGGCCCCTTGCCGCAGACGTCGCAGTTGGCAGCCACGGGTCACTCCAAAGACTTCAGATTTACAGTGAAACCGGCGCACCGGAATCGGATCAGGGATCTGAAGTGGCTTGCCGGGGAATGGCCCGACGTGTGCCGGGCAACCGAAGCAGCATACAACGGCTGCTCCCGTGGAACGAAACTACCACGGTCCGCACGGCCCCCGCCCCGGGCACCGGCCGGGCGCGGGTCTACCCTGCGGTGAACCCACCGCAGCGCACAGGAGGACCACCCGTTGCCGCGAGCTCCGCAGACCCTCGACGCCGAGGCGGTCCGATCCTGGTGCGCAGGGGCGCTGGCGGCGCTCGGCAGGGAGCGCGAGGAGATCGACGCCATCAACGTCTATCCCGTCGCGGACGGGGACACGGGCACCAACCTCTACCTGACGCTGGAGGCCGCGGCACGCGCGGTGGACGAGGCCTTCGCCGAGCGGCCCGGGGCGGCGCCCGAGGCGGCCGAGGTCATACGGGCCATGGCGCACGGCGCGCTGGTCGGCGCCCGGGGCAACTCCGGGACGATCCTCTCCCAGCTGCTGCGCGGCACGGCCGCGGTCCTCGCCGGCGGGTGTGACGGTGATCACCTCGCCCGCGCGTTCGCGAGCGCCGCCGAGGCGGCCCGGCAGGCCGTCGCCCACCCCGTCGAGGGCACCCTCCTCACCGTCGCCGACGCCGCGGCCGGCGCCTGCGCGGAGGGCGGCGACCTCGTCACGGTGGCGACAGCGGCCTACGAGGGGGCCAGGACCGCCCTGGAGCGGACCCCCGGCCAACTGGACGTGCTCCGCCGCGCCGGGGTCGTGGACGCCGGAGGACGCGGTCTGGTGACGGTCCTGGGCGCGCTCGTGGAGACCCTGACCGGCGAGCGGCCCGTACGCCCCGCGCAGCCGGTGCACCGCCCGCTCCCGGCCCCCGTGGACTGCGAGGGCGGACCGGCCGGCCCCGCGTACGAGGTCATCTACCTCCTGGAGGCCGAGGACGCGGCCGTGGAACGCCTCCGGGCCCGCCTGGACGAGCTGGGGGAGTCCCTGGTGGTCGTCGGCGGCGACGGCCTGTGGAACGTCCACGTCCACGTCGACGACGCCGGCGCGGCCGTCGAGGCGGGCGTGGAGGCGGGCCGCCCGTACCGGATCGGCATCACCCACTTCGAGGTGCGCGGCGAGCCGGCCGAGCGGGCGGTCGTCGCCGTGCTGCCCGGCGAGGGCCTGGCCGGGCTGTGCGCCGAGGCCGGCGCGACCACGCTCCTGGCCCGGCCCGGGGAGCCGCCGTCCGTCACGGAACTGGCCGAGGCGATCCACCGGGCCCACGCGCGCGAGATCGTCCTGCTGCCCAACGACGGCGACCTGCGCCAGGTCGCCGCGGCGGCCGCCGAGCAGGCCCGCGCGGAGGGCATCAGGGTCGCCCTCATCCCGACCCGCGCCGCCGTCCAGGGCATCGCCGCCCTCGCCGTCCACGAACCGGACCGCCGCTTCGACGAGGACGTCGTCGCCATGACGGCGGCGGCCGGCGCCACCCGCTACGCCGAACTCGCCGTCGCCGAACGCCAGTCCTTCACCTCCGCGGGCGTCTGCCAGGCCGGCGACGTGCTGGGCCTCATCGAGGGCGACGTCGCCGTCATCGGCCAGGACCTCACGGCCACGGCCCGTACGGTCCTCGACCGCATGCTCTCCGCCGGCGGCGAACTCGTCACCCTCGTGGTCGCCGCCGACACCCCCGAAAGCCTCGCCCCCACCCTGGAATCCCACGTCCGTGCCACCTACCTGGCGGTCGACACGACGACGTACCAGGCGGGCGAGGGGACCGCGCCGCTGCTGATCGGCGTGGAGTAGTCCCCCGCCGCCCGGTGGCGGCTCGACGGTGCGGAAATCGCCCTGCCGTGCGCGCCGTTCGCAGGAGCCGACGGCCCACGGGCGGACCCACACGACCGGCTGGTCCGCCCGGCCTGCGCGACGTCTGTCGGTGCCGTGGTGTGCAATGGATCGCGTGCCTGCGCTCGACGAACCACTGAAGAAGCTGCTCGGCGCCGCCACCGCCAAGGTGATGGCCGAGCACATGGACCTGCACACGGTCGGCGACCTGCTCCACCACTACCCCCGGCGGTACGCGGAGCGCGGCGAGCTGACCGCGCTCGCCGACCTGCCGCTGGACGAGCACGTCACGGTGGTCGCCCAGGTCGCCGACGCGCGCGTGCACACCTTCAACAAGGGCGGGCGCGGCAAGGGCCAGCGCCTGGAGGTCACCATCACCGACGGCAGCGGCCGGATGCAGCTGGTGTTCTTCGGCCGCACGGTCCACTTCCACCAGAAGGAGCTGCTGCCCGGACGGCGGGCCATGTTCGCCGGCAAGGTCGGCGTCTTCAACCGGCGCCTCCAGCTCGCCCACCCCGAGTACAAGCTCCTCGACGCCGACAGCAGCACCGAGACCGTCAAGGCCTTCGCGAGCGAGCTGCTGCCCATCTACCCGGCCTGCAAGCAGCTGGAGTCCTGGACCATCGAGCAGTCCGTCGCCATCGCGCTCGACTCCATGGCGGCCACCGCCTGGGAGGGCCTCGTCGACCCGCTGCCGCCGGCCCTGCGCGAGGGCCGCGGACTCACCGACCTGGCCGACGCCCTCGCCAAGATCCACCGCCCCCGCACCAAGGCCGAGATCGCCGACGCCCGCGACCGCCTCAAGTGGGACGAGGCCTTCGTCCTCCAGGTCGCCCTCGCCCGCCGCCGGCACGCCGACACCCAGCTCCCCGCCGTCGCCCGCCGGCCGGCGGAGGACGGGCTGCTCGACGCCTTCGACGCCAAGCTCCCCTTCACCCTCACCGAAGGACAGCAGAAGGTCTCCAAGGAGATCTTCGACGACCTCGCCACCGAGCACCCCATGCACCGCCTCCTCCAGGGCGAGGTCGGTTCCGGGAAGGCTCAGCCTCTCGACTCGCTCGTGCTGACTCCCGAAGGCTTCAGGCCGATGGGCGAGATCACCGTGGGTGACCCGGTCGTGGTGCCTACGGGCGACATCGCTCTGGTCGACGGAGTCTTCCCGCAGGGCGAGCGGGATGTATGGCGCCTGGTGCTGTCCGACGGCACGTCTGTCGAGTGCGACGACGAGCATCTGTGGATCGTCGGAACGAGCAGTGCCTGGGACAGGGGTCAGGAACCGAAGGTGATGACCACTCGCGAGATCCGAGAGGACACGTTCAAGGCCGACGGCTCGTCGAAGTGGCATATCCCGGCAGCCACGCCGGTAGACCTGGCGGACGGCACGTCACCGCCGCTCGACCCTTACGTGTTCGGGCTGCTCCTGGGTGACGGGTCCTTCCGGCACGACCTCCTCTTGTCGACCGCCGACGAGGAGATTCTGACCGCTGTACGAACGGTCCTCGAACCGGAGTGCACGGTCACACGGGTCCCTGGCTCTCGCTGTGACTACACCATCGGCCTCCGGGGCCCCGAGGGCGGGACACGGCGGAATCCCGTGGTCGGCGTCTTGCGTGCTTTCGGCCTGTGGGGCGCCACGTCTCACGACACGTTCCTGCCCGGGGAATTCAAGAACACCTCGGTCAAGAACCGTCTCGCCGTGCTGCAGGGGCTCATGGACACGGACGGGACCGTGGACGCCCAAGGGCTGAGCGTGTCCTTCTGCTCTGCCTCCCGGCAATTGGCCGAGGACGTGGCATGGCTGGTGCGGTCGCTGGGCGGTCGGGCTCGCTTGCTGACGAAGAAGGCAGCGTTCAACGTCTCGATCGCGCTGCCCGACGAGTACATCCCCTTCAGACTCGCTCGGAAGGCGCGTCGCATGCCCACCCGGCCGAAGGACAACACGTTCCGGCGCGGAATCAGGGCAGTCGAGTATGTGGGGCGCAAGCCGGTTCAGTGCATCAGCGTCGCGCACCCCGATCACGCGTATGTCACGGACCACTTCACCGTGACGCACAACACCATGGTGGCCCTGCGCGCCATGCTCGCCGTCGTCGACGCCGGGGGACAGGCCGCCATGCTCGCGCCCACCGAGGTGCTCGCCCAGCAGCACCACCGGTCGGTCACCGAGATGATGGGCGAGCTCGCCGAGGGCGGGATGCTGGGCGGGGCGGAGCACGCCACCAAGGTGGTGCTGCTCACCGGATCCATGGGCGCCGCCGCACGGCGCCAGGCGCTGCTCGACCTGGTGACCGGCGAGGCCGGGATCGTCATCGGCACGCACGCGCTGATCGAGGACAAGGTGCAGTTCCACGACCTCGGTCTGGTCGTCGTCGACGAGCAGCACCGCTTCGGCGTCGAGCAGCGCGACGCCCTGCGCGGCAAGGGCAAGCAACCGCCGCACCTGCTGGTCATGACGGCCACGCCCATTCCCCGTACGGTCGCGATGACCGTCTTCGGCGACCTGGAGACCTCCGTCCTCGACCAGCTGCCGGCCGGCCGGTCCCCGATCGCCAGCCATGTCGTCCCGGCCGCCGACAAGCCGCACTTCCTCGCCCGCGCCTGGGAGCGGGTCCGCGAGGAGGTCGAGGCCGGCCACCAGGGGTACGTGGTGTGTCCGCGCATCGGGGACGAGGAGGACCAGAAGGCCAAGAAGAAGGCGAGCCCCGAGGACGAGGCCGAGAAGCGCCCGCCGCTCGCCGTCCTCGACGTCGCCGAGCAGCTGCGGGCCGGTCCGCTCGCCGGGCTGCGCGTCGAGGTGCTGCACGGCCGGATGCACCCCGACGACAAGGACGACGTCATGCGCCGCTTCGCCGCCGGCGAGGCCGACGTGCTGGTCGCCACCACCGTCATCGAGGTCGGCGTCAACGTGCCCAACGCCACCGCCATGGTGATCATGGACGCCGACCGCTTCGGCGTCTCCCAGCTCCACCAGCTGCGCGGCCGCGTCGGCCGCGGCTCCGCCGCCGGCCTGTGCCTGCTCGTCACCGAGATGCCCGAGGCCAGCCCCGCCCGCCAGCGCCTGAACGCGGTCGCCTCCACCCTCGACGGCTTCGAGCTCTCCCGTATCGACCTCGAACAGCGCCGCGAGGGCGACGTCCTCGGCCAGGCCCAGTCCGGCGTCCGCTCCTCGCTGCGCATGCTCGCCGTCATCGAGGACGAGGAGGTCATCACCGCCGCCCGCGAGGAGGCCACCGCCCTCGTCCTCGCCGACCCCGACCTCACCTCCCACCCCGAGCTGCGCACCGCTCTCGACGCGCTCCTCGACAAGGACCGGGAGGAGTACCTGGAGAAGGGCTGACCGCTGCACGGCCGTCCCCCTCCCGCCCCGGCCGCCCTAAGCTATTGCTTACGCACTGGCCCATGGATGACGAGGACCCCAGATGACCCGCGTGATCGCCGGCACCGCCGGCGGACGCCGACTCGCCGTGCCGCCGGGCAACGGCACCCGGCCCACTTCCGACCGCGCGCGGGAAGGCCTCTTCTCCACCTGGGAGTCCTTCCACGGCCTGGAGGGGGCGCGCGTGGCCGACCTGTACGCGGGCTCCGGCGCCGTCGGCCTGGAGGCGCTCTCCCGGGGCGCGGCCCACGCCCTCCTGGTGGAGGCCGAGCCGCGTGCCGCGAGGACCGTGCGCGAGAACATCCGGTCCCTGGGTCTGCCCGGCGCCGAACTGCGCACCGGCAAAGCCGAGCAGATCGTCACGGGACCGGCCCCGGCCGAGCCGTACGACCTGGTCTTCCTGGACCCGCCGTACGCCGTCGCGGACGCCGATCTTCGCGAGATCCTCCTCACAATGCGCTCAGGGGGCTGGATCGCCGAAGATGCCCTCGTCACCGTGGAGCGCAGCACCCGAGGCGGAGAATTCGGCTGGCCGGACGGCTTCGCACCACTGCGGGCCCGTCGCTACGGCGAGGGAACGTTTTGGTACGGTCGCGCCGCCTCTACGTGCGAAGACGCACGATGACCGGACCGGAGAGCGAGGGACCCAAGTTGCGCCGCGCCGTATGTCCGGGGTCATTCGACCCCATCACCAATGGACACCTCGACATCATCGCCCGCGCCTCCAAGCTGTACGACGTGGTGCACGTCGCGGTGATGATCAACCAGTCGAAGAAGGGCCTCTTCACGGTCGAGGAGCGGATCGAGCTCATCCGTGAGGTCACCGCCGACTTCGGCAACGTCGAGGTGGAGTCCTTCCACGGCCTTCTCGTCGACTTCTGCAAGCAGCGCGACATCCCCGCCATCGTCAAGGGACTGCGGGCCGTCAGCGACTTCGACTACGAGCTGCAGATGGCGCAGATGAACAACGGGCTCTCGGGCGTCGAGACGCTGTTCGTGCCGACCAATCCGACCTACAGCTTCCTGTCGTCCTCCCTGGTCAAGGAGGTCGCGGCCTGGGGCGGCGACGTCTCCCACCTGGTGCCGCCGCAGGTCCTCGAAAGGCTCACCGAGCGCCTGGGCGAACGGTGACCCCCGGCCACCTCCGCTGACGCTCCGTCACCAGGTCCCGGGCAGGGCCCGACTGGCCTTACAGTCGTCCCGTCCGTCTCCATCCAGCTGTAGAGAGTGGCGAGCACCGGTGGACGTGCAGAAGAAGCTCGACGAGATCGTCGCGACGGTCCAGAACGCCCGCTCCATGCCCATGTCGGCGTCCTGTGTGGTCAACCGGGCCGAGCTGCTTTCCCTGCTCGACGAGGTCCGTGAGGCCCTGCCCGGCTCGCTGGCCCAGGCCCAGGAACTGCTCGGCGGGCGGGAGCTGATGGTCGAGCAGGCCCGCCAGGAGGCCGAGCGGATCATCGAGGCCGCCCACGCCGAGCGCGGCTCGATCGTCTCCGACAGCCAGGTCGCCCGCCAGTCCCAGGGCGAGGCCGAGCGCATCCTCGCCGAGGCCCGCCGTGAGGCCGAGGAGATCCGCGCCGAGGCCGACGACTACGTCGACTCCAAGCTGGCCAACTTCGAGGTCGTGCTCAACAAGACCATCGCCTCCGTCGACCGTGGCCGCGAGAAGCTGCTCGGCCGCGGCCCGGGCCTGGACGCCGAGGGGTACGCGGACGAGGACGCCCCCGAGTACAGCGCCGACCCGCAGACCCTGATCGAGCGGGCGGACGGCTACGTGGACACCAAGCTGGGTGCCTTCGAGGCGGTCCTGAGCAAGACCCTGGAGGCGGTCGGCCGAGGCCGGCAGAAGCTGCACGGCCGGATCGCCAGTGACGCCCTCGGCGAGCACATGGCCGCCCAGGACGCGGCGGGCAGCCCGCTGCACACCAGCGACGCCGACTACCTGGCCGGTCTCGCGGAGCTGGCCGACCCCGAGCCCGTGCAGATCCCGGCGCAGCAGGCCGTCCCGCAGCAGCCGGCGGCCGCCCCGTACGGCTACCAGCAGCCGGTCCAGGACCCGTACGGCTACCAGCAGCAGCCGGTCCAGGACCCCTACGCGTACCAGCAGCCGGTCCAGGACCCGTATGCCTACCAGCAGCAGGCCGACCCGTACGGTTACCCGCAGCAGCCCCAGGCGCAGCCGCAGGCCGCCGCCCTCGACGAGACCAGCTTCTTCGACACGAGCATGATCGACCTGGAGCAGCTGCGTCGCTACGAGCAGGGCCGATGACCCTGATTGGGCCCTGAGCGAAGCGTCCAGTATCCTGGCTGTTCGGTCGCGCGTATGCCCGCGATCCATGCTGCCTTGCTTCGTCCTCCGAAGCGGACGTGGCAGCCCCCCACGCTGGTGAACGACCTGAAAGCAGGAAGAGCCCTGAGCACGCGCCTCGACCATCGCAACCCCCTCGTGTTCGACACGCACGAGCTGGGGCGGCGTCCTGGTGCCATGCAGCGGATCTCCCGCACGGTCGACGCCCCCAGGGACCTGGGGATCGCAGGGGTCATCGGAGTGCCCGAGGGCGAGCCGGTGGAGATCGAGCTCCGTCTCGAGTCGGTCATGGAAGGGGTGCTTGTCACAGGCACCGCCCGTGCGTCGGCCGAGGGGGAGTGCGTAAGGTGTCTGGAGTCCGTCGAGCTGGAGCTCGACGCGGACTTCCAGGAGATGTTCTCGTACCCCGACTCCGACGACCGGGGCCGCTCGAAGGCGGCCGCGGACGACGAAGCCGAGGACGACGAGGACATGATCCCCCTCGAGGACGGCATGTTCGACCTCGAGCCCGTGCTGCGCGATGCGGTGGTGCTCGCACTGCCCATGCAGCCGGTGTGCCGGGAGGACTGTGAAGGTCTGTGTTCCGAGTGCGGGACCAACCTGAACGACCACCCGGACCACCACCATGACGCCGTCGACATCCGTTGGGCGGCACTGCAGGGACTCGCCGGTTCGCTGGGAACCGACGAGAAGGACAACATGAGCGACGCCGCATCCGGTGTCGACGAGAAGCAGGAGAAGTAGCCGTGGCTGTTCCGAAGCGGAAGATGTCGCGCAGCAACACGCGCCACCGCCGGTCGCAGTGGAAGGCTGCGGTCCCCACCCTGGTTTCGTGTGAGCGTTGCCAGGAGCCGAAGCAGCAGCACATCGCGTGCCCGAGCTGCGGCACCTACAACAAGCGCCAGGTCCTCTCCGTCTGAGGGGCCGGTGAGAGGCACGATGTCTGACCACGTCAATTCGGCCTCGTCCCACACGCTTCTGGAAGGGCGGCTCGGGTATCAGCTCGAGTCCGCCCTTCTGGTGCGTGCGCTGACCCACCGTTCCTACGCGTACGAGAACGGCGGTCTGCCCACCAACGAGCGTCTGGAGTTCCTCGGGGACTCCGTGCTCGGCCTGGTGGTCACGGACACGCTCTACCGCACCCACCCCGACCTGCCCGAGGGCCAGCTGGCCAAGCTGCGGGCCGCGGTGGTCAACTCGCGTGCGCTGGCGGAGGTGGGCCGCGGCCTCGACCTGGGTTCCTTCATCCGGCTCGGCCGGGGCGAGGAAGGCACGGGCGGCCGGGACAAGGCGTCCATCCTCGCCGACACCCTTGAAGCGGTGATCGGTGCGGTCTATCTCGACAGGGGTCTCGACGCGGCGTCCGAGCTGGTGCACCGGCTCTTCGACCCGCTGATCGAGAAGTCCTCGAACCTCGGCGCCGGCCTGGACTGGAAGACCAGTCTCCAGGAGCTGACCGCGGCCGAGGGCCTGGGCGTTCCGGAGTACCTCGTCAGCGAGGAGGGTCCGGACCACGAGAAGACCTTCACTGCTGCTGCCCGCGTCGGTGGTGTCTCGTACGGCACCGGCACCGGCCGCAGCAAGAAGGAGGCGGAGCAGCAGGCGGCGGAGTCCGCGTGGCGCGCGATTCGCGCGGCCGCGGACGAACGCGCGGCGGCGGCGAAGGCCGCGGCCGAGGGAGAGGTCGCCGACCCCTCTCCCGGCGATTCCACCGGGGACCAGGCTTCGGTCTGACCCCTCCGCGATCCTTCGCGGTCCTTCTTCGTCCGATGCCCCCGTCCCGCCCGGGACGGGGGCATCGGCGTGTCCGGGGCGGCGGTAGGCTGCGAGCAGAAGCCGCCGCAACCATCCGTCCGGAGGAGTCCCGTGCCCGAGCTGCCCGAGGTCGAGGTCGTCCGACGCGGTCTTGAGCGGTGGGTCGCGGGGCGGACCGTCGCCGAGGTGGACGTCCTGCACCCCCGGGCGGTGCGCCGCCACCTCGAGGGCGGGGCGGACTTCGCCGCCCGGCTGAAGGGGCAGCGGTTCGGGACGGCCCGGCGCCGCGGCAAGTACCTGTGGGTGCCGCTCGCCGACGGCGGCGCCTCCGTGCTGGGGCACCTGGGCATGAGCGGCCAGCTCCTCGTGCAGCCCGAGGACGCACCGGACGAGAAGCACCTGCGGATCCGGATCCGCTTCGACGACTCCGAGGGTACCGAGCTGCGCTTCGTCGACCAGCGGACCTTCGGAGGGCTGTCGCTGCACGACACCGCCCCCGACAGCACCGACGGACTCCCGGACGTCATCGCGCACATCGCCCGCGACCCCCTGGACCCGGTCTTCGACGACGCGGTCTTCCAGGCGGCGCTGCGCCTTCGCCGTACGACGATCAAGCGGGCACTGCTCGACCAGTCGCTGATCAGCGGCGTCGGCAACATCTACGCCGACGAGGCGCTGTGGCGGGCGAAGCTGCACTACGAGCGGCCCACCGCCACCCTCACCCGGCCCCGCTCGGCCGAGCTGCTCGGACACGTACGGGACGTGATGAACGCGGCGCTCGCGGTCGGCGGCACCAGTTTCGACTCGTTGTACGTCAACGTGAACGGCGAGTCGGGCTATTTCGACCGCTCGCTCGACGCGTACGGGCGGGAGGGCGAGCCGTGCCACCGCTGCGGTACGCCGATGCGCCGGCGCCCGTGGATGAACCGCTCCAGCTACTTCTGCCCGCGCTGCCAGCGCCCGCCGCGCGTCACGGTGTGACCGCTTCGGCCCGCTCGGCGTCGTAGCCCTCGCGGGCGGCGAGCACCTGCGACATCCGGCTTTCGACCAGGCGGATCAGCGTGAGCAGCTGCTCGGCGACCTCGGAGCCCAGCGGCGTGAGCCGGTAGTCGACGCGTGGTGGGTTGGTGGGCTGGGCCTCGCGGTGCACGAGGCCGTCGCGCTCCAGCGCGTGCAGCGTCTGGGACAGCATCTTCTCGCTGACGCCGTCCACCCGCCGCCGCAGTTCGTTGAAGCGGAAGCTTCCCTCGTGGAGCGCGCCCAGGGTCAGGCTGCCCCAGCGGCCGGTCACGTGCTCGAGCGTGCCGCGGGAGGGGCAGGACTTGGCGAAGACGTCGAAGGCGTCGACGCAGGTGAGGTCTGGGCGGTCGTCGGTCATGCTCTCTACCATACTCGCGCGCAGCGCTGTAGATGGGGTGGCGCTGCGGTTCATCATGCGCTAGCTCGTGGGTGGCGCTGAGTAGAGGTTTGCGCTTTCTGAAAGTTAGTGCTCTACTTCTTGGCGTCGCCCCTGCCGTTCCGTCGCACCGCCGAGGAGCCCCTTCATGACCACGCCCGTCGTCTCCATCGCGTACCACTCCGGCTACGGCCACACCGCCGTCATCGCCGAGGCCGTCCGGAGCGGCGCCGCCGACGCCGGTGCCACCGTCCACCTGATCAAGGTCGACGAGATCACCGACGCCGAGTGGGAGCTCCTCGACGCCTCCGACGCGATCGTGTTCGGCTCGCCGACCTACATGGGTACCGCCTCCGGTGCCTTCCACCAGTTCGCCGAGGCCACCTCGAAGCGCTGGTTCGCCGACGCCTGGCTGGACAAGCTCGCGGCCGGCTTCACCAACTCCGGCTCGAAGAGCGGCGACAAGCTGCACACCCTGCAGTTCTTCCAGACCCTGGCCGGCCAGCACGGCATGACCTGGGTCAACCTGGGTCTGAAGCCCGGCTGGAACCACAGCGCCGGCTCCGAGAACGACATCAACCGCCTCGGCTTCTTCAGCGGCGCCGCCGCCCAGACCCCGAGCGACCTGGGTCCGGAGGCCGTCCACAAGGCCGACATCGCGACCGCCGAGCACCTCGGCCGCCGCGTCGCCGCGACCGCCCGCACCTTCGCCCTCGGCAAGGCCGCGGCCTGACGCCCGCGTCCCTGTCCGGGCGCACGCGGAAGGGCCCCGTCACCGACGTCCGGTGGCGGGGCCCTTCCGCATGCAGGGGGCACAGGGGGTCAGAAGCCGAAGTCCTGGGTCCACCACGGTCCGCCGTCGCCGAAGTGGACGCCGACGCCGAGCACCTTGTAGTCGCAGTTCAGGATGTTCGCGCGGTGTCCGTCGCTCGCCATCCAGGACTTCATCACCGCGGCCGCGTCCACCTGGCCGCGGGCGATGTTCTCGCCGCCGAGGCCGGTGACGCCGACCTTCGCGGCGCGGTCCCAGGGAGTGGCGCCGTCGGGGTCGGTGTGGTCGAAGAAGTTGCGGGCCGCCATGTCCGCGCTGTAGGCGCCGGCCAGGGAGGCGAGCCCGGAGTCGTTGCGGATCGGGGTGCAGCCGACCTTGGCGCGCTCCAGGTTCACCAGGCGGACGACCTCCGCCTCGGCCGCCGACTCCCGGGCGCCCAGGGAACGGACGACGGTGGTCGGGGCGGTGGTGGGGGCCTTGGTGGCCGGGGCCTCGGTGACCGGGGCCCCGGTCGGGCGGACCGTCTTCGTCGGCGCGGGGGCCGGCGTCTTCGAGGCCTTGGCGCTGGGGGTGGGCGTCGGCTTGGTGGCGGAGGGCTTCGGGGTCGGCTTCGCCGAGGGAGCCACGGCCCTGCCGTTCCCCGCGGGCTTTCCGGAGCCCTGGCCCGCCGGGGTCGCCGAGGCGCCGCCCTGGGTGGTCAGGCTCGGGGCCTGCTGGGCCTCCACGTGCCGCTCGGCCGTGTTCGCGCTGTCGACGGTGAAGGTGTCACCGCCGGGCAGCAGACCCGAGGCCACGACTGCCGCGCCCACCGCGACCGCCGCGGAGACACCGAGCAGTCCGGTGCGTACGGGTGCGCCGCGCCGTGCGCCGCGATGGCGTCCCATGTACTCCGCCTCCTGACCTCTGAACTGCGATCTTTGCTGATCTTTGCTTTCGTGGACATTGTCGAACGGGGTGCGCCCATGCGGGTGAGCCCCGTTCCGTCGGGACTGTACGCCAAGACGCGCGGGGCTGACGTGCTCCTTCCGTAATTCGCCCGTTAGCGTGCAGCCATGAATGACGACGTACGGATGACCGCCTGGGTGCGCGGCCGGGTACAGGGAGTGGGCTTCCGCTGGTTCACCAGGGCAAACGCACTGGAGATCGGCGGGCTGGTGGGCTTCGCCCTGAACCTCGACGACGGCCGGGTGCAGGTCGTGGCCGAGGGGCCGAGTGAGAATTGCCACCGTCTGCTCGACTGGCTCCGGTCCGACGACACGCCCGGGCGGGTGGACGGGGTCACTGAGATCTGGGACACGCCGCGCGGCATCTACGACACCTTCGCGATCCGCTGAGACCTCTCCGCGATCTTGCTTCCGCAACGCCGCCCGAGCCCCCCGAACGGGTCTCGGGCGGGTGTTCGGGGAACGTGCGGGAAAGCGGAAACGGCCTGGTGGTTGCCAAGAAGCACTTGCCGTGCCAGGCTGCGCGAGGCAGGATGATCGAAACACCCTCAGGGCACCGAGTTGCGAGGCGCCGCCGCCTGATGTGCGGCCGTGGACCCCCCGGTGGCCCCTTGATGCAGGGCGTGATCGTGTTGACCGTCAAACTTTTTGGTGAGACTCTGGAAGCCCCGCGCACCTTAGCTGTTCGAGCGTGAGAACGGGCACGACAAAGAACACGGTCGAGCACCGCGGGTGCGAATCCCTCACGACCCACACCGCTTCGGTCGGTCACTCAGTGTGGAGGACCATCCATCATGGCAAAGGCGCTTCTCGGTTACGTCGGCGGCTCCGACCCGCGACTCCTCGCCGAGATGCGACGGCTTCAGCAGCGCGTCCAGGACCTGGAGTCCGAGCTGGTACGGATCCAGTCCGAGAACGACGCGCTCACCGCTGCCGCCGCTCAGCACACGGGAGAGTCGCTGCTGGACAGCATCGATCTCGACGTCACCAAGGCGGAGCCTGCGCTCACCTGAGGTCCCAGCCCCGAGGGGCCAGGTGAGAAACACTCTCGCCAGCACTGCTGGACATGCAAGGGGCGCTCCGGCGTCCCTTCTTTCTTGCGCATCTCGCGCCGCGCCCCGTGCTCGCTGCTCGCGCACACCCCCCTGCCCCCGTGTCCCACTTCTTGGGGGAGGGTGTGCCCTGCACCTTCATGGGTGAAACCCGGGACCCCGGGTAGAGTCCGCAGGCGTGCATCTCAAGGCCCTGACGCTCCGCGGTTTCAAGTCGTTCGCCTCCGCCACCACGCTGCGGTTCGAACCGGGAATCACCTGCGTCGTCGGGCCCAACGGCTCGGGCAAGTCCAATGTCGTGGACGCACTGTCCTGGGTCATGGGAGAGCAGGGCGCCAAGTCGCTGCGCGGCGGCAAGATGGAGGACGTCATCTTCGCCGGCACGACCGGGCGGCCCCCGCTCGGCCGTGCCGAGGTGTCGCTCACCATCGACAACGCCGACGGCGCGCTGCCCATCGACTACGCCGAAGTCACCATCACCCGGATCATGTTCCGCGGCGGCAGCAGCGAGTACCAGATCAACGGCGACACCTGCCGGCTGCTCGACATCCAGGACCTCCTGTCCGACTCCGGCATCGGCCGTGAGATGCACGTCATCGTCGGGCAGGGCCAGCTCGACTCCGTCCTGCACGCCGACCCGATGGGCCGGCGCGCCTTCATCGAGGAGGCCGCGGGCGTCCTCAAGCACCGCAAGCGCAAGGAGAAGGCGCTGCGGAAGCTCGACGCGATGCAGGCCAACCTCGCGCGCGTCCAGGACCTCACCGACGAACTGCGCCGCCAGCTCAAGCCGCTCGGCCGGCAGGCCGCGGTCGCCCGCCGCGCCGCCGTCATCCAGGCCGACCTGCGCGACGTCCGCCTGAGGCTGCTCGCCGACGACCTCGTACGCCTCAAGGAGGCGCTCAGCGCCGAAGTCGCCGACGAGGCAGCGCTCCTCGCCCGGAAACAGGCGACCGAGGCCGAGCTGAAGGCCGCCCTCGCGAAGGAGGCCGACCTGGAGGACGAGGTGCGCCGCCTCGCACCGCGGCTCCAGCGCGCCCAGCAGACCTGGTACGAGCTGTCGCAGCTCGCCGAGCGGGTGCGCGGCACCGTCTCGCTCGCCGACGCGCGCGTCAAGAGCGCCACCGACCGGCCCGCCGAGGAACGGCGGGGCCGCGACCCGGAGGACATGGAGCGCGAGGCCGCCCGCATCCGCGAGCAGGAGGCCGAACTGGAGGCCGCCCTGGAGGCCGCCGAACGCGCCCTGGAGGACACGGTCGCCCACCGCGCCGAACTGGAGCGCGCCCTCGCCGTCGAGGAGCGGCGGCTGAAGGACCTCGCCCGGGCCATCGCCGACCGCCGCGAGGGCCTGGCCCGGCTGCACGGCCAGGTCAACGCGGCCCGCTCGCGCGCCGCGTCCGCCCAGGCCGAGATCGACCGGCTGGCCGCCGCGCGCGATGAGGCACAGGAGCGGGCGGTCGCCGCGCAGGAGGAGTACGAGCAGCTGAAGGCCGAGGTCGACGGGCTGGACGCCGGCGACACGGAGCTGGCGGAGCGCCACGAGGCCGCGCGCGGCTCCCTCGCCGACGCGGAGACCGCCCTCGCCGCCGCCCGCGAGGCCGCCGCTGACGCGGACCGCGCCCGCGCCGCGACGCGCGCCCGGCACGACGCCCTCGCCCTCGGCCTGCGCCGCAAGGACGGCACGGGGGCCCTGTTGTCCGCCGGCCTCACCGGCCTCCTCGGCCCCGCGGCCGAGCTCCTGACGGTCAGCCCGGGCCACGAGATCCCCGTGGCCGCCGCCCTGGGCGCCGCCGCCGACGCCCTGGCCGTGACGGACCCGTCCGCCGCCGCCGAGGCCCTCCGCCTGCTGCGCAAGCAGGACGCCGGGCGGGCCTCGCTGCTGCTCGCGGGCGCGGCGGAGCAGGACGCCGGGCCGCCCGCCGCGGCGGGGACCCTGCCCGCCGCCTCCCTCGTCACCGGACCGGGCGAACTCATGGGCGCCGTACGCAGGTTGCTCAAGGACGTGGTGGTCGTCGGCGGGCTCGACGAGGCCGTCGAGGTGGTACGGGCCCGGCCCGGACTGACCGCCGTCACCGCCGAAGGCGACCTGCTCGGCGCGCACTTCGCGCAGGGCGGTTCGGCCGGCGCGCCGAGCCTCCTCGAGGTGCAGGCCTCGGTGGACGAGGCGGCGGCCGAGCTGGCCGAGCTCGACGTGCGCTGCGCGGCGCTGGAGTCCGCCAAGGAGGCGTCGGCCGAGCGCCGCCGGGAGGCGGCGCGGCTCGTCGACGAGCTGACCGAGCGACGGCGCACGGCGGACCGCGAGAAGTCGGCCGTCGCCCAGCAGCTCGGCCGGCTCGCCGGACAGGCCAGGGGCGCGGCGGGGGAGGCCGAGCGCACCGCCGCCGCGGCCGCCCGCGCCGAGGAGGCCCTGGAGAAGGCGCTCGCGGAGGCGGAGGAGCTGACCGAGCGGCTGCTCGTCGTCGAGGAGACCGCCCTCGGGGAGGGCGGGGACGAGGAGCCCGACACCTCGACCCGCGACCGCCTCGCGATCGACGGCTCGAACGCGCGCCAGACCGAGATGGAGGCCCGCCTCCAGGTCCGCACCCACGAGGAGCGGGTCAAGGGCCTGGCCGGCCGGGCGGACTCCCTCGACCGGGCCGCCCGCGCCGAACGCGAGGCCCGGGCCCGGGCCGAGCAGCGCCGGGCACGCCTGCGCCACGAGGCGGAGGTCGCCGCCGCCGTCGCGTCGGGCGCCCGCCAGCTGCTCGCCCACGCCGAGGTGTCCCTGGTCCGCGCCGAGCAGGAGCGCGCCCTCGCGGAGGCGGCCAGGAGCGCCCGCGAGCAGGGCCTGAACGCCGCCCGCACCGAGGGCCGCGACCTCAAGGCGGATCTGGACAAGCTGACCGACTCGGTACACCGCGGCGAGGTCCTGGGCGCCGAGAAGCGGCTGCGGATCGAGCAGCTGGAGTCCCGCTCCCTGGAGGAGCTGGGTGTGGAGCCGGCCGTGCTGATCGACGAGTACGGCCCGCACCAGCTCGTACCGCCGTCGCCGCCCGCCGAGGGCGGGTCCCCGGACGCCGGTGGCTCCGCGGAGGGCCCCGAGGACCCCCGCAACCAGCCGCGCCCGTTCGTCCGTTCGGAGCAGGAGAAGCGGCTCAAGGCCGCCGAACGGGCGTACCAGCAGCTCGGCAAGGTCAATCCGCTCGCCCTGGAGGAGTTCGCCGCCCTGGAGGAACGCCACCAGTTCCTCTCCGAGCAGCTGGAGGACCTGAAGAAGACCCGGGCCGACCTCCTTCAGGTCGTGAAGGAGGTGGACCTGCGGGTCGAGCAGGTCTTCACGGAGGCGTACCGGGACACGGCGCGCGAGTTCGAGGGGGTGTTCTCGCGGCTCTTCCCGGGCGGCGAGGGGCGGCTCGTGCTCACCGACCCGGAGAACATGCTCACCACCGGCGTCGACGTCGAGGCCCGCCCGCCGGGCAAGAAGGTGAAGCGGCTCTCGCTGCTCTCCGGCGGCGAGCGCTCGCTGACGGCCGTGGCGCTGCTGGTCTCCATCTTCAAGGCGCGGCCCAGTCCGTTCTACGTGATGGACGAGGTCGAGGCGGCGCTCGACGACACCAACCTGCAGCGGCTGATCCGGATCATGCAGGAGCTCCAGGAGTCCTCGCAGCTGATCGTGATCACGCACCAGAAGCGCACGATGGAGGTCGCCGACGCGCTCTACGGGGTGTCGATGCAGGGCGACGGCGTCTCGAAGGTCATCAGCCAGCGGCTGCGCTGACCGGCCGTTCCCAAGATCCCTTTCACACTTGCTTCAACTTTTGAAGACAAGATGGCCTCTCTTGCGTTTCAAGTCATACGACATCAACTATTGACTTCGAAACCTGAAGGCATAGTCTCTGCAACGTTGCTTTTACCTTCACGTGGTGGGCGGCGTGAAGTTGTGCGCCACTTGAAGGGCTCGCCCCCCACCGCACCGGCGACGCTGCCGGAGCCCCGAGGAGTCCCCGTGACCAGCACCGCACAGGCGCCCCCTCCGCCGTCGTCCGAAGGCCGTTCGGCCCATCCGGACCACATCGGACACGTCATCTTCATCACGGCCTCGGCCGCGATGGGCGGCTTCCTCTTCGGCTACGACAGCTCGGTCATCAACGGTGCCGTCGAGGCCATCCGCGACCGCTACGACATCGGTTCCGCGGCCCTCGCCCAGGTCATCGCCATCGCCCTGATCGGCTGCGCCATCGGCGCCGCCACCGCCGGCCGGATCGCCGACCGCATCGGCCGCATCCGCTGCATGCAGATCTCCGCCGTCCTCTTCGCCGTCAGCGCCGTCGGCTCCGCGCTGCCCTTCGCCCTCTGGGACCTGGCCTTCTGGCGGATCGTCGGCGGCTTCGCCATCGGCATGGCGTCGGTGATCGGCCCCGCCTACATCGCCGAGGTCGCCCCCGCCGCGTACCGCGGCCGGCTCGGCTCCTTCCAGCAGGCCGCCATCGTCATCGGCATCGCCATCTCCCAGCTGGTCAACTACGGCATCCTGCAGCTCGCCGACGGCGACCAGCGCGGCGAGATCGGCGGCCTGGAGGCCTGGCAGTGGATGCTCGGCGTGATGGTCGTCCCGGCGCTCCTCTACGGTCTGCTCTCCTTCGCGATCCCCGAGTCCCCGCGCTTCCTCATCTCCGTCGGCCGTACCGACAAGGCCAAGGAGGTGCTCGCCGAGGTCGAGGGCCACGGCGTCGACCTGGACCGCCGGGTCACCGAGATCGACCAGGCCATGCGCAGCGAGCACAAGTCCACCTTCAAGGACCTGCTGGTCGTCGGCCGCAGGTTCACGCTGCTGCCCATCGTCTGGGTCGGCATCGGCCTCTCCGTCTTCCAGCAGCTCGTCGGCATCAACGTCGCCTTCTACTACTCCGCGACGCTGTGGCAGTCCGTCGGCATCGACCCGTCGAGCTCGTTCTTCTACTCCTTCACCACGTCGATCATCAACATCATCGGCACCGTGATCGCGATGGTGCTGGTCGACCGGGTCGGCCGCAAGCCGCTCGCCCTCGTCGGCTCCGTCGGCATGGCGATCGCCCTCGCCTTCGAGGCCTGGGCCTTCTCCGCCGACCTCGTCGACGGCAAGCTGCCCAACACCCAGGGCGTCGTGGCGCTCGTCGCCGCCCACGTCTTCGTGCTCTTCTTCGCCCTCTCGTGGGGCGTGGTCGTCTGGGTCTTCCTCGGCGAGATGTTCCCCAACCGCATCCGCGCCGCGGCCCTGGGCGTCGCCGCGTCCGCCCAGTGGATCGCGAACTGGGCCATCACCGCCAGCTTCCCGTCCCTCGCGGACTGGAACCTCTCCGGCACCTACGTGATCTACACGGTCTTCGCCGTGCTCTCGATCCCCTTCGTACTGCGGTACGTCAAGGAGACGAAGGGCAAGGCGTTGGAGGAGATGGGCTAATCCCCGCTGCCCCTCTCCTCACGCACCACGCCGCCCCGGTCCGAGGCCCCTCGCCTCCGGACCGGGGCGGTCCGGTGTCGCGCCCTACGCCGTGAGGCGGGGCAGTACCGCGTCGCAGAACAGGCGCACGCTCCGCCAGCCCTCCTCGACCGGCATCCCGCCGCACAGCGGGTGCAGCACCAGGCTGTCGAGCTCCGCGCCGAGCGCCACGCACTCCTCCGGCGTCACCACCCGGTACACCCCCTCCGCGCGCAGCTCCGGCACCGTCGTCGCGGTCGAGCGGACCGCCGAGCGGATGTCCTTCGACTGCCAGGACGCGTAGGTCCGCGCCTCGTGCAGGAAATGTCCGCCGTACTCCGCCCAGGTCCGGTCCGGGTCCTCCGACACGTGCAGCAGCGGGGTCTCGCGCGCCGGCATCATGGTCCAGCCCTCGGTGCCGTACGCGGCGCACTGCTCCTGGTAGTACGTCTCCAGCTCCGGCAGGTGGGCGCTCGGGAAGAGCGGCAGCCCGAGCCGGGCCGCCCGCCGGGCCGCCGCCTTCGACGAGCCGCCGACCAGCAGCAGCGGGTGCGGCTGGGTGAGTGGCCGCGGGGTGATCCGCACCGTACGGCCCTGGTACGTGAAGGGCTCGCCGGACCAGGCCGCGAGCAGGGTCTCCAGGAGCAGGTCCTGGAGCTTGCCGCGGCGCCCCCAGTCGACCCCGCGCTCCTCGTACTCCTCCGGCCGGTAGCCGATCCCCGCCACCGTCACGAGCCGCCCGCCGCTCAGCAGGTCCAGGACCGCGATCTCCTCCGCGAGCCGCAGCGGGTCGTGCAGCGGCCCGATGATCGCCGAGACGGTCACCGCGATCCTCCGGGTCGCCCCGAACACCGCGCCCGCGAAGGCGAAGGGGGAGGGGAGCCAGTTGTTGGCGGCCCCGTGGTGCTCCTCGGTCTGCACGGTGTCCACCCCGTGCGCGTCGGCGTGCACGGCCATCTCGACGGCGGCGCGGTAGCGCGCCGAGAGGGAGACGGGGTCCGCGTGCGGATCGACGAGGTTGAACCGGACGACGGTGAACGGCATGGGAAGTCCCCCTCCACGGGTGCGTCGTGGAGGGGGACGTTAGCTGACGCGGCGTCAGATGGAAACGGTCTCGCGGGTCCCGGTGGGCTTCCCGGTGGGCTCGGCGGCCACGGCCCCCGGCTCGGCCGTCTCCGCCGCGCGCTCCCGCGGCAGCACCGCGTAGAGCACGCCCGCCACCACGGTCGTCGCCGCCCAGCCGAGCCCGTTCCGCCCGATCCAGGACGAGGCCAGGGGGCCGGCGAACCAGTCGACCCTGGTGAACAGCAGGCCCGTCGCCAGGGCCACGCCCCAGGCGGTCATCGCCCGCCAGGCGAAACCGCCGCGGTACCAGTACGCGCTGGAGCGACTGGTGTCCATCAGCGCCTCCGCGTCGTACGACCTCCTGCGCAGCATGTCCACGCCGAAGACGCCGATCCACGCCGAGAACGCCACCGCGAGCAGCGTCAGGAAGGAGATGAACGAGCCGATGAAGCTGGTCGCCACCACCATCAGCAGGAAGCCGAGGACCAGGCTGATCACGGCGTTCACGCTGACCGCCGCCGCCCGCGGCACCTTGATGCCCAGGGTCTGCGCCGTGAAGCCGGCCGAGTACATGGACATCGAGTTGATCAGCAGCATCCCGATCAGCGCGATCACCAGGTAGGGGACCGAGATCCACATCGGCAGCAGCTCGCCGATGAAGGAGACCGGGTCCTGGGCCGAGGCCAGGTCCGGCGTCGACACCGCCATCACCGCGCCCATCAGCACCATCGGCAGCACGACGATCCCCGCGCCGCCGACCGTCGAGCCGACCACGGCCTTCGAGGAGGCGGTACGCGGCAGGTAGCGCGTGAAGTCCGGACCGGAGGGCACCCAGCTGATGCCGCCCGCAGCGATCGTGCCGATGCCGGCCACCAGCATCGCCGTCGAACCGGCCGGCTCGGCGAAGACCGCCGACCAGTCGGTGTTCGCCACCAGATAGCCCAGGACCAGGACGGAGAAGGCGCCGAAGAGGTACGTCGACCAGGTGCTGCACACCCGCAGCGCGGTGATCCCGAGCCCGGACACCAGGAACGTGCACGACACGAAGACCAGCAGGGTCACCACGATCAGGAACGTGTGGGACCTCACGCCGAAGAGCAGGTCGAGGACCGTCAGCACCGCGTAGGCACCGGTGACCGCGTTGATCGTCTCCCAGCCCCAGCGCGCCACCCAGATCAGAGCCCCCGGAAAAAGGTTTCCGCGCTGCCCGAACACCGCACGCGACAGGGCCATGCCCGGCGCGCCGCCCCGCTTCCCCGCGATCGAGATCAGGCCGACGATCCCGTACGACAGGACCGGAGCGGCCACCGCCACCAGCAGGACCTGCCAGAAGTTCAGGCCGTTGAAGACGATCAGGCCGGCACCCATCGTGAGCAGCAGCACACTGATGTTGGCCGCGACCCAGGTCGGGAACAGCTCCCGGACCCGGCCGGTCCGCTCGACGTCGGGAACGGGTTCGAGGCCGCGGCTCTCCAGCGTGCCACCGCTCGGCGCGCCTTCGGTCTCGGACGCGTGGGACATAGGGGTACTCCGTCGTACAGATGGGGGGAAGCCCACCACTTTACGCGCAACGCCCCCGACCCCTTCGCGACGTGCTCCGCCCCCGGCGCCTTCGTGGCCGATACTGGGTGACGTTATGGAACTCATCCTTGCTGTAGTCATCGCTCTGGTCGTCGCGGTCGCCGTGACCAGCGGGCTCGTGATCAGCGGTCGCAAGAAGAAGCAGCTGCCGCCGGCCGAGCCGCCGTCCACCACGCCGACCATCACCGCTCCGCCCGCCGAACCGCACGTCGGCGACGAGGCGGAGACACCGCGGGAAGAACCACGCCGGACCGTCGAGGAGGTCGAGCTCCCCGCCGCGGAGGCCCCCGAGGCGCCGGTCGTGGTCGAGGAGCCGCTCGTCGGGGAGGTCCCGGAGGCCCCCGCGATCGAGGTGCCCGAACCGACCGCCGGCCGTCTCGTGCGGCTCCGCGCCCGGCTCGCCCGCTCCCAGAACTCGCTCGGAAAGGGGCTGCTCACGCTCCTGTCCCGCGAGCACCTCGACGAGGACACCTGGGAGGAGATCGAGGAGACCCTCCTCACCGCCGACGTCGGCGTCGCCCCCACCCAGGAGCTGGTCGAGCGCCTGCGCGAGCGCGTCAAGGTACTCGGCACCCGCACCCCCGACGAGCTGCGCGGTCTGCTCCGCGAGGAGCTCGTCGCCCTCCTCGGCCCCGACTTCGACCGCTCGGTGAAGACCGAGAGCCCCGAGGACACCCCGGGCGTCGTCATGGTCGTCGGCGTCAACGGCACCGGCAAGACCACCACCACCGGCAAGCTCGCCCGCGTGCTCGTCGCCGACGGCAAGTCCGTCGTCCTCGGTGCCGCCGACACGTTCCGTGCCGCCGCCGCCGACCAGCTCCAGACCTGGGGCGAGCGCGTCGGCGCCCGGACCGTGCGCGGCCCCGAGGGCGGCGACCCGGCGTCGATCGCCTTCGACGCGGTCAAGGAGGGCATCGCCGAGAAGGCTGATGTCGTCCTCATCGACACCGCCGGCCGGCTGCACACCAAGACCGGCCTCATGGACGAGCTCGGCAAGGTGAAGCGCGTCGTCGAGAAGCACGGCCCGCTCGACGAGGTCCTCCTCGTCCTCGACGCCACCACCGGTCAGAACGGCCTCATCCAGGCCCGCGTCTTCGCCGAGGTCGTCGACATCACCGGCATCGTCCTGACCAAGCTCGACGGCACCGCCAAGGGCGGCATCGTCGTCGCCGTCCAGCGTGAGCTGGGCGTCCCGGTCAAGCTGGTCGGCCTGGGCGAGGGCCCGGACGACCTGGCCCCGTTCGAGCCGGGCGCCTTCGTCGACGCCCTGATCGGCGACTGACCCGCCGACCGATCCCACGCCCGGCGCGTACGAGCAGGGCCCCTGCCGCAGCTCAACGGCAGGGGCCCTGCTCCGTCCCGGGGACCGGTCAGTAGTGCGTGCGGTGGCAGATGTACGCGAGCGTCCCGAGCAGCAGCCGGGCCTGCGGCGGCGAGCCCGCCGTGTCCAGCGTCGGCGGCCGCAGCCAGCTCACCGGGCCGAGACCCCCCAGGTCCGAGGGCGGGGCGGTGATGTGCGTGCCGGCGCCCAGACAGTGCAGGTCCAGATCGGCGTCGTCCCAGCCCATCCGGTAGAGCAGCTGCGGCAGCTCCGCCGCCGCGCCCGGCGCCACGAAGAACTGCGCCCGGCCCGTCGGCGTCGCGCACACCGGACCCAGGGGCAGGCCCATCCGCTCCAGCCGGACCAGCGCCCGGCGGCCCGCCGCCGCGGCGACCTCGATCACGTCGAAGGACCGGCCGACCGGCAGCAGCAGCGCCGCCCCCGGATACCGCGCCCACGCCTTGGTCGCGTCGTCGAGGCCCGCGCCCGCCGGGACCGGCTCGGCGAAGGCCAGCGGATGCGCCCCCGGAGCCGTGCAGCCGAGATCGCCGCAGGAGCACCGGCCGGCGACCGCTCGCGCCCCCGGGACCACGTCCCAGCCCCACAGTCCTGTGTACTCGGCCACCGCTGTGCACTCCGTGGTGCGTACGCGGCGGCGTGAGCCGGACCGCATCTCACGAATGCCGCCGATCGTGAAGCCCATGCCCCCTCCAACGGGTCGAGCGCGCCGGTGGTTACGGACCGCAGGTCCACCGTCACGATCCGCGACGCCCCGGCGCGTTGCAGCTTTCGTCGTGGGGCGCACGGTGGTGTGGCGGGTGGTGCGGACCGCCGCGCGCGCCTCTTCGCGCTCCGGTTCGCCGACCCTGGTCCGTCGCATGTCAAGTGAATCGCGTTCCGTGCGCGGCGAGTTCATTCGAAGGGGTGGCGAATGGTGGCGTTTCTTGAAACGCCATGCCCGGACGGGTGATCGTAGGATTACCTTCGGTACACGAACCCCGGGGCGCACTGCACGCGCGGGTATGCCGGAGGCAAGCCGGATTTCCGTTCGAAGGAGCACAAACACCGGACGGACGCCGTGGAACACGGCATCCTGGCAGGGGTTCGCGTAGACGACATCAGGTGGATGGGGGCGTTCCAGTGGGCGGCAACGGCGCAGACGGTACGACTGCCGGCAAGCGCCCGAACGAGCAGCTGAGCTCGTGGTTCGTGCGCAGCGGCTGGTCGAAGGGCGAGCTGGCACGCCAGGTGAACCGCCGGGCCCGCCAGATGGGCGCGCACCACATCTCCACCGACACCTCCCGGGTGCGCCGCTGGCTCGACGGCGAACAGCCCCGCGAACCCATCCCGCGGATCCTCTCCGAGCTGTTCTCCGAGCGCTTCGGCTCCGTCGTCGCCATCGAGGACCTCGGCCTGCGCACCGCCCACCAGTCGCCCTCCGTCTCCGGCGTCGACCTGCCCTGGGCCGGGCCCCAGACCGTCTCCCTGCTCAGCGAGTTCTCCCGCAGCGACCTGATGCTCGCCCGCCGGGGCTTCCTCGGCTCCTCGCTCGCGCTCGCCGCCGGACCCGCCCTCATCGAGCCCATGCAGCGCTGGCTGGTACCCACCCCGGTCGGCGAGGCCCTGCCCGAACCGGCCGGCGAGGAGCGGCGCGCCCACCGGCTCTCCGCCGTCGAGCTCGACCTGCTCGAGTCCACCACCGTCATGTTCCGCCAGTGGGACGCCCAGTGCGGCGGCGGCCTGCGCCGCAAGGCCGTCGTCGGCCAGCTCCACGAGGTCACCGACCTGCTCCAGGAGCCGCAGCCCTCCGCCACCGCCCAGCGCCTCTTCCGCTGCGCCGCCGAACTGGCCGAGCTGGCCGGCTGGATGAGCTACGACGTGGGCCTCCAGCCCACCGCCCAGAAGTACTTCGTGCTCGCCCTGCACGCCGCCAAGGAGGCCGGCGACAAGCCCCTCGGCTCGTACATCCTGTCCTCGATGAGCCGCCAGATGATCCACCTCGGCCGGCCCGACGACGCCCTCGAACTCATCCACCTGGCGCAGTACGGCAGTCGGGACTGCGCCACCCCGCGGACCCAGGCCATGCTGTATGCGATGGAGGCCCGCGCCTACGCCAACATGGGCCAGCCCTCCAAGTGCAAGCGGGCCGTGCGGATGGCCGAGGACACCTTCGCCGACGTCGGCCTCGACCGCGAGCCCGAGCCCGACTGGATCCGCTTCTTCTCCGAGGCCGAGCTCAACGGCGAGAACTCCCACTCCTACCGGGACCTCGCCTACGTCGCCGGCCGCTCCCCGACCTACGCCTCGCTCGCCGAGCCGGTCATGGAGCGGGCCGTCGAACTCTTCGAGAAGGACCCCGAGCACCAGCGCTCCTACGCCCTCAACCTCATCGGCATGGCCACCGTCCACCTCCTCAAGCGCGAGCCCGAGCAGTCCGTCGTCCTCGCCGAGAAGGCGCTCGGCATCGCCCGCAAGGTGCGCTCCGAACGGGTCAACACCCGACTCCGCAAGACCGTCGACACCGCCGCCCGCGACTTCGGCGACGTCGCCGAAGTCGTGCACCTCACCGACCGGCTCACCGCCCTGCTCCCCGAGACGGCGGAGGCCGTCTGAACCCGGCGGGCAGCGCCCCACCCACCCCGGCCGCGCCGGCCGTCCCGTAAACCCCGATCGGCTCCCCCGCCGCAAGGACACACGGACGGCCGACGCGGCCGGTCCTCGTGCCCGCCGTCCCGTGCGGTCGATCCCCTCGGCAGCCCCTCCTGCGCCGACAGGGCCCGCGAGGCCGCCCGCCCCCCTCGCACGGCGGCGGGCCGGACGTGCGGATGGTAGTCCCGTTACCTCCCCGTGACCCTGCCGTTCACGGCCGCGTAACACTCCCCGCCCCTTCGTCACTGCGGCGAAACATCGAGCGGCATCGGCGGAAACCGCGCTGCGCGAATCTCTGGCGCATAACCGGCCACGCCTCAATGGCCCCGCCCCTCGGCCCCGCCCCGCACAGGCCGCTCGACGACGAGGAGACGCCGATGGCAGCAGCCATCACGACCCTGGCAGCGGACACGCCCACGCTGTCCGCCGCCAACACAGGGTTCATGCTCATCTGCTCCGCCCTGGTCATGCTGATGACCCCGGCCCTCGCCTTCTTCTACGGAGGCATGGTCCGCGTGAAGTCCACCCTCAACATGCTGATGATGAGCTTCATCAGCCTCGGGATCGTCACGATCCTGTGGGTGCTCTACGGCTTCAGCATCGCCTTCGGCACCGACTCGGCCTCGCTCTTCGGCTGGTCCTCCGAGTACGTCGGCCTCAGCGGCATCGGTCTCACCGAGCTGTGGGACGGCTACACCATCCCGGTGTACGTCTTCGCCGTCTTCCAGCTGATGTTCGCCATCATCACCCCGGCCCTGATCAGCGGCGCCCTCGCGGACCGCGTCAAGTTCACCGCCTGGGCCCTCTTCATCACCCTCTGGGTCACGATCGTCTACTTCCCCGTCGCCCACTGGGTCTGGGGCACCGGCGGCTGGCTCTTCGAGATGGGCGTCATCGACTTCGCCGGCGGCACCGCCGTCCACATCAACGCCGGTGCCGCGGCCCTCGGCGTGATCCTCGTCATCGGCAAGCGCGTCGGCTTCAAGAAGGACCCGATGCGCCCGCACAGCCTCCCGCTGGTCATGCTCGGCGCCGGCCTCCTCTGGTTCGGCTGGTTCGGCTTCAACGCCGGCTCGTGGCTCGGCAACGACGACGGCGTCGGCGCCGTCATGTTCGTCAACACCCAGGTCGCCACCGCCGCCGCCATGCTCGCCTGGCTGATCTACGAGAAGATCCGCCACGGCTCCTTCACCACCCTCGGCGCCGCCTCCGGCGCGGTCGCCGGCCTCGTCGCCATCACCCCGTCCGGCGGCTCCTGCTCCCCGCTCGGCGCCATCGGCATCGGCGCCGTCGCCGGCCTGCTGTGCGCCATGGCCGTCGGCCTCAAGTACAAGTTCGGCTACGACGACTCCCTCGACGTCGTCGGCGTCCACCTCGTCGGCGGTGTCGTCGGCTCCCTGCTCGTGGGCTTCTTCGCCACCGGCGGCGTCCAGTCCGACGCCAAGGGCCTCTTCTACGGCGGCGGCCTCGACCAGCTCGGCAAGCAGGCCATCGGCGTCTTCTCCGTCCTCGCCTACTCTCTGATCGCCTCCGCGATCCTCGCCCTGATCATCGACAAGACGATGGGGATGCGGGTCAGCGAGGACGACGAGGTCTCCGGCATCGACCAGGTCGAGCACGCCGAGACCGCGTACGACTTCAGCGGAGCCGGCGGCGGCATCGCCCCCCGCACCACCGCCGCAGCCGCCCCCGCTCCGACGCAGAACACGAAGGTGGACGCATGAAGCTCATCACCGCGGTCGTGAAGCCGCACCGGCTCGACGAGATCAAGGAGGCACTCCAGGCCTTCGGGGTCCACGGGCTGACGGTCACCGAGGCCAGCGGATACGGCCGCCAGCGCGGCCACACCGAGGTCTACCGCGGCGCCGAGTACACCGTCGACCTCGTCCCCAAGATCCGCATCGAGGTCCTCGTCGAGGACGACGACGCCGAACAGCTCATCGACGTCGTGGTGAAGGCCGCCCGCACCGGCAAGATCGGTGACGGAAAGGTGTGGAGCGTCCCGGTCGAGACCGCCGTACGGGTCCGCACCGGCGAACGCGGACCGGACGCGCTGTAGCGCTCGACCTGTAAGGAGCCGCCTGGTGACGAGCCTCGACGTGACAACGGACACTGACGATTCGGGACCCGGCGGTTACGCGGCGGCCCGGCTGCGCCTTCTCACCGAGAAGGCGCGGTCCGGGCCGCCGCGCCGTACCGCCCTGGCCCGCCTGACCGACGACTGGCTGGCCGGGCTGTACGAGGCCGCGGGGGCGCCCCCGGGCACGGCCCTCGTCGCCGTCGGCGGCTACGGGCGCGGCGAACTCTCCCCACGCAGCGACCTGGACCTCCTCCTGCTCCACGACGGCGGTGCCGACGCCGGCACCGTCGCGGCCCTGGCCGACCGCGTCTGGTACCCCGTATGGGACCTCGGCCTCGCCCTCGACCACTCCGTGCGCACCACCGCCGAGGCCCGCAGAACCGCCGGAGAGGACCTCAAGGTCCAGCTCGGCCTCCTCGACGCCCGGCCCGTCGCCGGCGACGCCGGCCTCGTCACCGCCCTGCGGACCACCGTCCTCGCCGACTGGCGCAACCAGGCCTCCCGCCGGCTGCCCGAGCTCCACGCCCTCTGCCGCGAACGCGCCGAACGTTCCGGCGAGCTCCAGTACCTCCTCGAACCCGACCTCAAGGAAGCCCACGGCGGGCTCCGCGACGCCCAGGCCCTGCGCGCCGTCGCCGCCTCCTGGCTCGCCGACGCCCCCCGCGAGGGCCTCGACGACGCCCGCCGCCGCCTCCTCGACGCCCGCGACGCCCTCCACCTCGCCACCGGCCGCGCCACCGACCGGCTCGCCCTCCAGGAACAGGACGCCGTCGCCGCCGAACTCGGCCTCCTCGACGCCGACACCCTGCTCCGCGAGGTGTACGAGGCCGCCCGCACCATCTCGTACGCCTCCGACGTCACCTGGCGCGAGGTCAACCGGGTCCTCCGGGCCCGCTCCGCCCGGCCCCGGCTCCGCTCCCTCCTCGGGCGGTCCGGCGCCGCCAAACAGCCCGTCGAACGCACCCCGCTCGCCGAAGGCGTCGTCGAGATGGAGGGCGAGGTCGTGCTGGCCCTCAGCGCCAGACCCGAACGCGACCCCGTACTGCCGCTGCGGGCCGCCGCTGCCGCCGCCCAGGCCGGCCTGCCGCTCTCCCTGCACGCCGTGCGCCGGCTCGCCGCCGCCGCGAAACCGCTGCCCGTGCCGTGGCCCGCCGAGGCCCGCGAGGAACTCGTGACCCTCCTCGGCGCCGGCGAGCCCACCGTCCCGGTCTGGGAGGCCCTGGAGGCCGAGGGCCTCGTCACCCGGCTGCTGCCCGACTGGGAACGCGTCCGCTGCCGCCCCCAGCGCAACCCCGTGCACACCTGGACCGTCGACCGGCACCTCGTCGAGACCGCCGTCCGCGCCGCCTCCCTCACCCGCCGCGTCCACCGCCCCGACCTGCTGCTCGTCGCCGCCCTCCTGCACGACATCGGCAAGGGCTGGCCCGGCGACCACTCCGTCGCCGGCGAGACCATCGCCCGCGACGTCGCCACCCGCATCGGCTTCGACCGCGCCGACGTCGCCGTCATCGCCACCGTCGTCCGCCACCACCTGCTGCTCGTCGAGACCGCCACCCGGCGCGACCTCGACGACCCCGCCACCGTCCAGAGCGTCGCCGCCGCCGTCGGCACCCTCGGCGCCCTGGAACTCCTGCACGCCCTCACCGAGGCCGACGCGCTCGCCACCGGCCCGGCCGCCTGGTCCACCTGGCGCGCCTCCCTCGTCGCCGACCTCGTCAAACGCGTCGCGGGCGTCCTCGCGGGCGAGGAGCTCCCCGACCCGGAGGCCGCCGCACCCAGTGCCGAACAGGAACGGCTGGCCATCGAGGCGCTCCGGACCGGCGAACCCGTCCTCGCCCTGCACACCGAGCCCGTCGTCCCCGACGGCTCCGAGGAGCCCGAGCCCGTCGGCGTCGAACTCCTCGTCGCCCTGCCCGAGCGGCCCGGCGTCCTGCCCGCCGTCGCCGGCGTCCTCGCCCTGCACCGGCTCACCGTCCGCGCCGCCGACCTGCGCGCCGTCGCCCTGCCCCGGGAACTCGGCGACGGCCCCGTCCTCGTCCTCGACTGGCGGGTCGCCGCCGAGTACGGCTCGCTGCCCGAGGCCCACCGGCTCCGCGCCGACCTGGTCCGCGCCCTCGACGGCTCCCTCGACGTGCCGGCCAGGCTCGCCGAACGCGACGCCGCCTACCCGCGCCGGCGCGGCGTCCAGGCCCCGCCGCCCCGCGTCACCGTCGCCGCCGCGGACTCCCGCCTCGCCACCGTCCTGGAGGTCCGCGCCCAGGACGCGCCCGGCCTGCTCCACCGCATCGGCCGCGCCCTGGAGGGCGCCGAGGTCCGGGTCCGCAGCGCCCACGTCTCCACGCTGGGCGCCAACGCGGTCGACACCCTGTACGTGACCCGGCCGGACGGCTCGCTCCTGGCCCCGGAGGAGGCCGCGGGCCTGGCGAAGACGCTGGAGGAGGCCCTGCGGTGACCCCGGCGGGCGCCCGGCTCCGCACCGGACAGGGCGCCCGTCTTCCCGGGCCGGATACCCTTGGGTGACTGCCCACCCCGACCCGAGGAATCGCGACCACCGTGTTCGATACGCTTTCCGACCGCCTCAGCGCGACTTTCAAGTCCCTCCGGGGTAAAGGCCGCCTCTCCGAGCAGGACATCGACAGCGCGGCCCGGGAAATCCGTATCGCCCTCCTCGAGGCCGATGTCGCGCTCCCGGTCGTCCGTGCGTTCATCTCCCGCGTCAAGGAGCGGGCGCTCGGTGCCGAGGTCTCCAAGGCCCTGAACCCCTCGCAGCAGGTCATCAAGATCGTCAACGAGGAGCTCATCGGCATCCTCGGCGGCGAGACCCGGCGCCTGCGGTTCGCCAAGACCCCGCCGACCGTGATCATGCTCGCCGGTCTGCAGGGTGCCGGTAAGACCACCCTCGCCGGAAAGCTCGGTCTCTGGCTCAAGAGCCAGGGCCACACCCCGCTGCTCGTCGCCTGTGACCTCCAGCGCCCCAACGCCGTCAACCAGCTCTCGGTCGTCGCCGACCGCGCCGGCGTCGGCTTCTACGGCCCGCAGCCGGGCAACGGCGTCGGTGACCCGGTCCAGGTCGCCAAGGACTCGATCGACTACGCGCGCACCAAGCTGCACGACGTCGTCGTCGTCGACACCGCCGGCCGCCTCGGCATCGACGCCGAGCTGATGCAGCAGGCCGCGGACATCCGCGACGCCGTTTCGCCCGACGAGATCCTCTTCGTCGTCGACGCCATGATCGGTCAGGACGCCGTCAACACCGCGGAGGCCTTCCGCGACGGCGTCGGCTTCGACGGCGTGGTGCTCTCCAAGCTCGACGGCGACGCCCGCGGTGGTGCCGCGCTCTCCATCGCGCACGTCACCGGCAAGCAGATCATGTTCGCCTCCAACGGCGAGAAGCTGGACGAATTCGACGCGTTCCACCCGGACCGCATGGCGTCCCGCATCCTCGGCATGGGCGACGTGCTCTCGCTCATCGAGAAGGCCGAGCAGACCTTCAGCCAGGAAGAGGCCGCCAAGATGGCCTCCAAGCTGGCGTCCAAGAAGGGCCAGGACTTCACCCTCGACGACTTCCTCGCCCAGATGGAGCAGGTCCGTCGGATGGGGTCGATCTCCAAGCTCCTCGGCATGCTGCCCGGCATGGCGCAGATGAAGGAGCAGATCAACAACATCGACGAGCGCGAGGTCGACCGCGTCGGCGCCATCATCAAGTCGATGACGCCGGCCGAGCGCCAGGACCCGACGATCATCAACGGCTCCCGCCGCGCCCGTATCGCCAAGGGCTCCGGTGTCGAGGTCAGCGCCGTCAAGGGCCTCGTCGAGCGCTTCTTCGAGGCGCGCAAGATGATGTCGCGCATGGCGCAGGGCGGCGGCATGCCGGGCATGCCCGGGATCCCGGGCATGGGCGGCGGCCCCGGCCGGCAGAAGAAGCAGATCAAGCAGGCCAAGGGCAAGCGCAAGAGCGGCAACCCGATGAAGCGGAAGGCCGAGGAGCAGGCCGCCCAGGCGAAGCGCGAGCAGGCGCAGGCCGGCGGCGCCTTCGGACTCCCGGCCGCGGGCCAGGGCCCGGGCGAGTTCGAGCTCCCGGACGAGTTCAAGAAGTTCATGGGCTGACCCGACGGCCGGCCGGACGGCGTACGGCAGCACGGCGTCCGGGCAGGACGGCGCACGAAGGGGCCCGGGGCGGTACGTAACCGCTCCGGGCCCCTTCTCGTCCGCCCGGTCCACCCGTAATGCCGTGAATGCGCAGCTCTTCGATACTGGGGCCATTGCCGCCCCGAGGAGAGCCCGTGGCCAACCCCGTACCCCCGCGCGACCGGACCGACCAGCCCTGGCGCTCGGAAGGGGCCCCGCCGCCCCCGCCCGCCAGGAGGAAGATGCCGGGCGGCTGGGGCGGGCTCATCCTCACCGCACTCGTCGTCTATCTGATCGCCAACCTCGTGCTGTCCTTCTTCAACGAGAAGGACGGGCCGACCATCTCGTACACCGAGTTCGACAAGCAGGTCGCCGCCGGCAACGTCACCAAGATCTACTCCAAGGGCGACGCCATCCAGGGGCAGCTGAAGAACAAACAGCCCGTCCCGAACGGCGACGGCGACTACACCAAGTTCACCACCCAGCGGCCCGCCTTCGCCGACGACGACCTGTGGGCCCAGCTCACCAAGAACAACGTCACCGTCACCGCCGAGCCCGTCGTCCAGGAGCGCAGCTTCCTCGCCAATCTGCTGATCTCGCTCGCCCCGATGCTGCTCCTGATCGTCCTGTGGGTCTTCATCGCCCGCCGGATGAGCTCCGGCATGGGCGGCGCCGGCGGCATGCTCGGCCGCAAGGCCCCGCCCAAGCCCGTCGAACTGGAGGGCGGCAAGCGCACCACCTTCGAGGACGTCGCCGGCATCGACGAGGTCGAGGGCGAACTCAACGACGTCGTCGACTTCCTGAAGAACCCCGACGCCTACCGCGAGATGGGTGCCAAGATGCCCCGCGGCGTGCTGCTCGCCGGACCGCCCGGAACCGGCAAGACCCTGCTCGCGCGGGCCGTCGCCGGGGAGGCCGGCGTGCCGTTCTTCTCCGCCTCCGCCTCCGAGTTCATCGAGATGATCGTCGGCGTCGGCGCCTCCCGGGTGCGCGAGCTGTTCGCCGAGGCCCGCAAGGTCGCCCCCGCGATCATCTTCATCGACGAGATCGACACCATCGGCCGGGCCCGCGGCGCCGGCGCCGGCATGGGCGGCCACGACGAGCGCGAGCAGACCCTCAACCAGATCCTCACCGAGATGGACGGCTTCACCGGCTCCGAGGGCGTCATCGTGATCGCCGCCACCAACCGGGCCGACGTCCTCGACCCCGCCCTCACCCGCCCCGGCCGCTTCGACCGGATCGTCCACGTCAACCCGCCCGACCGGGGCGGCCGCGAGGCCATCCTCAAGATCCACACCCGGCAGATCCCGCTCGCCAAGGACGTCGACCTCGAACACGTGGCCAAGACCACCCCCGGCATGACCGGCGCCGAACTCGCCAACCTCGCCAACGAGGCCGCGCTCCTCGCGGTCAAACGCCAGCAGCGGGCCGTCACCCGGTCCGACCTCTCCGACGCCCTGGAGAAGGTCCAGCTCGGCGCCGAACGCCCCCTGGTCATGCCCTTCGAGGAGCGCCGCCGCACCGCGTACCACGAGAGCGGCCACGCCCTCCTCGGCATGCTCCAGCCCGGCGCCGACCCGGTCCGCAAGATCACCATCGTGCCGCGCGGCCGCGCCCTCGGCGTCACCCTCTCGACTCCCGAGTCCGACAAGTACGCCTACACCGAGGACTACCTGCGCGGCCGGATCATCGGCGCGCTCGGCGGCATGGCCGCGGAACAGGTCGTCTTCGGCGTCATCACCACCGGCGCCGAGAGCGACCTGGAACAGGTCACCAACATCGCCCGCGGCATGGCCGGCCGCTGGGGCATGAGCGAACGCGTCGGCCGACTCACCGCCATCCCCGGCGACGCCCAGCAGGCCTACGGCCTCTCCGCCGCGCCCGCCACCCTCGACACCGTCGACGAGGAGATGCGCCGCATCGTCGACGAGTGCTACGAGAGCGCCCTGCGCCAGCTCCGCGAGCACCGCGAGCGACTCGACGCCCTCGCCGAGGCCCTCCTCGCGAACGAGACGCTGGAGGAGGCCGAGGCGTACCGGGCGGCGGGGATCCCCCGGTCGGCGAAGGAGGCGTAGGGAGCCTCGCCGACCCTGCCGGGCTCCGCGGCGCCGGGCGACGCTGGTCCGCCGCTCCCTGATCCGGCCCACCGCGCCCCGATCCGGCCCGGTCGACGGGGCACCCCTTGGGGGAGTGGGGGTCGAGCCGGCCCGGGGGCGGATCCGGCCCACCGCGCCCCGATCCGGTCCGGTCGACGGGACACCCCTTGGGGGAGTGGGGGTCGAGCCGGCCCGGAGGCCCGGTGGATCAGGCGACCCGGGCGACGACGTAGCGGAACACGTTCGGCATCCAGACCGTGCCGTCCGGCCGGACATGGGGCTCCAGGGCCTCCAGGAGCTCCTTCTCGACCTGGTCCGGATCCGTCGCCCGGACCGCCGCGTCGAACTCACCCGTCGACAGCAGGCCCCGCACCGCGCTGTCCCGGTCCGCGTAACCGAACGGGCAGGCCACCCGGCCCGAGGCCGTCGGGTGCAGCCCCGCCGCCGCGACCGTCTCCTCCAGGCCGGCCCGCTCCGCACCCGCCCAGCCGGCGAGCCGGGCCGCGACCCGCAGCACCGGGGCCGTCGCGCACCGCTCGGCCGGGCCCCAGCCGGCGAGCACGATCGCCGCGTCCCGTTCGGCCGAACGGGTGACGGACGCCAGGCCTCCCGGGAACCCGGCCGTCCCGTGGAAGGCCGTGATCACGTCGTACGGACCGGCCTCCGGAGCCCCCGTCGTGCCGAGCGGCGCCTCGGGGAGCCGCTCCCTGGCCAGCGCCACGCGCGCGTGGTCCCGGTCGACGCCGGCCACCCGCGCCCCGCGCCCCGCCGCCATGAGCAGCGCGAGGCCGGAGCCGCAGCCGAGGCCGAGCACCCGTGACCCGGCGCCCACGCCGAGCCGGTCGTACACCGCCTCGTAGAGCGGGACGAGCATGCGTTCCTGGATCTCGGCCCAGTCGCGCGCGGGGTGGTGCGGGACGAGCGTAGGTGTCATGGAAAGCGCCCCAATCCGTACCTGACGACAACCCCCCGTAGCCAGGGAACTGCGCATCGCGGTCCCCGTCCAGTGCTCGGGCCGGACGACTCGGGGCCAGTTCCGCGGGACCGGTCGGGGTCGGTGCCGCGGGACCGGGAGGCACCGGCCGGATCTCGCCGGGGGAGGGGGGCTGGTGCCCGAGTTCGGGCAGGCACCCGGTACTGTCCTCCCACCACCGTCCCGGCGGGCGTGACCAGCCGCCCCGTCCCGGCGTCCGCGACCGGTCCGCCCCCGCCCCGGCGTGCGGGACCGCCCCGCGCGCGGGGCGTATGCGCCGCTACGCGCAGCTCCGGACGCATCGGTGCCGACTGACGGGTACGTGCAAAATATTTGACTTGCCCCGGAATGGAACCCGGAGGGGATCCGGCTCGTTGTACCCGACGTGAGCACGACACCCCCTGTTCTCGCCGCAGAGCTGGCGCAGGCGTGGGCCGACATTCAGCGGCACCACCCCGAGCTGCCCGACCTTGCCGCGCCCGAGTCCCTGATCGGAGAGTCCTCGTCCGCCTGCGGCGCCGAACTCTCCTTCGAGCGACTGCTCCACGAGGCAGTCCACGGCATCGCCGCCGCCCGAGGTGTCCGCGACACCTCGCGCGCCGGCCGCTACCACAACCGCAGATTCCTCGCGATCGCCGAGGAGCTGGGCCTGGACCATCCCGAGGAACCGCATGCCAGCAGCGGTTTCTCCCTGGTCACCCTGAACGCGGAGGCCAGGCGGCGCTATCGGCCCACCATCGAGCGGCTCCAGCGCGCCCTCAAGGCCCACACGGTCGCGACCGCCGCCGACACCAAGCGCTCCTTCCGCGGGCCGGCCGCCCGGCACGGCTCCTCCGGCGGCGGCGTGCGGGTCAAGGCCGTCTGCGACTGCGGACGCAACGTGCGCGTGGTCCCGTCCGTGCTCGCCCAGGCGCCGATCGTCTGCGGCGGCTGCGGCAAGCCCTTCCGCATCCCGGAGACGGTGGGCGCCGCGAGCTGACCGAGGTCGGCCGACCCGGGACGGGGGACCCGGGGCCGGCATGACCCGGGGCGGCCGGGCCCGCGGCGTGTGGCACAATGGCTAGCTGTACTCGACAGTCGCACAGGACCCCTCTCTCCTCCGGCTGACGCGTCCATCGGGCACCCGAGTACCGCAACCCCACGTGGCATCTCAAGTGCCCAACCACGTCAAGACCAGGAGACACCACTCCAGTGGCAGTCAAGATCAAGCTCAAGCGCCTCGGCAAGATCCGCCAGCCGCACTACCGCATCGTCGTCGCCGACTCCCGCACCCGCCGGGACGGTCGTGCGATCGAGGAGATCGGCCTCTACCACCCGACGTACAACCCGTCGCGTATCGAGGTCGACTCCGAGCGTGCGCAGTACTGGCTGTCCGTCGGCGCCCAGCCGACCGAGCCGGTTCTCGCCATCCTGAAGCTCACCGGCGACTGGCAGAAGCACAAGGGCCTCCCCGCTCCGGAGAAGCCCCTGCTCGCCCCGGCGACCAAGGAAGCCAAGCGCGCCACCTTCGACGAGTTCGCCAAGGCTCTCGAGGGCGACGACACCAAGGGTGAGGCCATCACCCCGAAGGCCAAGAAGGCCGACAAGAAGGCGGACGAGGCCGAGGCCGAGTCCACCGAGTCGACCGAGGCCTGATCATGCTCGAGGAGGCTCTCGAGCACCTCGTGAAGGGCATCGTCGACAACCCCGACGACGTGCAGGTCGCCTCGCGCAACCTGCGCCGTGGCCGCGTCCTTGAGGTCCGGGTGCACCCCGACGACCTCGGCAAGGTGATCGGCCGCAACGGCCGCACCGCGCGGGCGCTGCGTACCGTCGTGGGCGCCATCGGCGGCCGTGGCATCCGTGTCGACCTCGTCGACGTGGACCAGGTCCGCTGAACGTTTGACACCGGCACGGGCCGGGGAGGGCCGACGGCCCTCCCCGGCCCGTTGTCGTACGACAGGAGAGATCACCAGTGCAGTTGGTAGTCGCGCGGATCGGCCGCGCCCACGGCATCAAGGGCGAGGTCACCGTCGAGGTGCGGACCGACGAGCCCGAGCTGCGGCTCGGCCCCGGCGCCGTCCTGCACACCGACCCGGCCTCCGCCGGGCCGCTCACCATCGAGACCGGCCGGGTGCACAGCGGCCGGCTGCTTCTGCGCTTCGAGGGCGTGGCCGACCGCAACGGCGCCGAGGCCCTGCGCAACATCCTCCTCATCGCGGACATCGATCCCGAGGAGCTCCCCGACGGGGAGGACGAGTACTACGACCACCAGCTGGTCGACCTCGACGTCGTGCTCGCCGACGGCACCGAGATCGGCGTGATCTCCGAGATCTCCCACCTGCCGTCCCAGGACCTGTTCATCGTCGAGCGGCCCGACGGCAGCGAGCTCATGATCCCGTTCGTCTCGGAGATCGTCACCGAGATCGACCTGGAGAACCAGCGTGCCGTGATCGCCCCGCCGCCGGGTCTGATCGACGACGCCGACGCGGTCGTCGTCTCCGCGCGCGAGGCCGAGGCCGAGGCCGACGGGCCCTCCGAGGCCGCTCCGGCTGACGACGCGGACGCGGGCTCCGGCTCCGGCGCGGACAAGGACGCCTCCTGATGCGCCTCGACGTCGTCACGATCTTCCCCGAGTACCTCGAACCGCTGAACGTCTCGCTCGTCGGCAAGGCCCGCGCCCGCGGGCAGCTCGACGTGCACGTCCACGACCTCCGCGGATGGACGTACGACCGGCACAACACCGTCGACGACACCCCGTACGGCGGCGGTCCCGGCATGGTCATGAAGACCGACCCCTGGGGCGACGCCCTCGACCAGACCCTCGCGGACGGCTTCGAGGCCGGCGCCCACGGTCCGGTCCTGGTCGTCCCCACCCCGAGCGGCCGTCCCTTCACCCAGGAGCTCGCCGTCGAGCTCTCCGAGCGGCCCTGGCTGATCTTCACGCCCGCCCGCTACGAGGGCATCGACCGGCGCGTCATCGACGAGTACGCCACCCGCATGCCGGTCTACGAGGTGTCGATCGGGGACTACGTCCTGGCCGGCGGCGAGGCCGCCGTCCTCGTCGTCACCGAGGCCGTCGCCCGGCTCCTGCCCGGCGTGCTCGGCAACGCCGAGTCGCACCGGGACGACTCCTTCGCCCCGGGTGCCATGGCCAACCTCCTGGAAGGCCCCGTCTACACCAAGCCCCCGGAGTGGCGCGGCCGTGGCATCCCCGACGTGCTGCTCAGCGGGCACCACGGCAAGATCGCCCGCTGGCGCCGCGACGAGGCGTTCCGCCGCACCGCCGCGAACCGGCCCGACCTGATCGAGCGCTGCGACCCCGCCGCCTTCGACAAGAAGGACCGGGAGATCCTCTCCATGCTGGGCTGGGCCCCCGAGCCCGGCGGCCGATTTTGGCGCAGGCCGGACGGCGTGGAAGAATAGGCCGCTGTCGTGCGTCCGGCGCGCGCCCCTGCCACAGGGGGAACGACGCCCGCCAGGGACGGACGACCATCACCAACCATTCGTACGTACCGCTGATGACCTGTGGCATCAGCGAGGAAAGAGACCTCCATGGCCTCCCTGCTCGACCAGGTCAACGCCGGTTCGCTGCGCTCCGACGTCCCGGCCTTCCGCCCCGGCGACACCGTGAACGTCCACGTTCGCGTCATCGAGGGCAACCGCTCCCGTATCCAGCAGTTCAAGGGTGTCGTCATCCGCCGTCAGGGCTCGGGCGTCTCCGAGACCTTCACGGTCCGCAAGGTCTCCTTCTCCGTCGGCGTCGAGCGCACCTTCCCGGTGCACAGCCCGATCTTCGAGAAGATCGAGCTCGTCACCCGCGGTGACGTCCGTCGCGCCAAGCTCTACTACCTGCGTGAGCTGCGCGGCAAGGCTGCCAAGATCAAGGAGAAGCGCGACAACTGAGCTCCGGCCCACAGGGTGGCGGGATAGGCTCTGCCCCCGATGGACACCGAAGCACAGCACACGGAGCGCGATCGCTCCTCCGGCAAGGAGGAGCGGTCGCGCTCCGCGCGCGTTTCCGGGGCGGACCCGGGGTCCGGGCGGGGTGCGGAGGCCCGGCGGGGTGCGGGGGGCGCCGCGAATGCCGCGCAGGACGGAAGCGCCGCGGATGCCGGGAGCGCCGCCGCACGGGTCGAGGACGCACCGGCGGACGACGGCGGGCCCGCCTCCCCCTCCGGTGGACTGACCTGGCGGCGTACCGGGCTCGTCGGCGTCGCCTGCATGGTCTTCCTGCTGCTGTTCAGCCACTTCGTGCTGCAGCCCTTCCTGGTGCCCAGCAGCTCGATGGAGCCCACCCTCCAGGTCGGCGACCGGATCCTGGTCAACAAGCTGGCGTACCGTTTCGGCGACCAGCCGCGCCGCGGTGACGTGGTCGTCTTCGACGGCACCGGGTCCTTCGTCCAGGAGGAGACCGACGGCAATCCGGTCACCGGCCTGGTGCACGACGCCGCGGCCGCCCTCGGGCTGGCCGAGCCCGACGAGACGGACTTCGTGAAGAGGGTCGTCGGCACCGGCGGCGACCGGGTGGTCTGCTGCGACAAGGACGGCCGGATCAGCGTCAACGGCGTCCCCGTGCGCGAGACGTACGTGATGCTGGGCGACCAGCCGTCCGGCGTTCCGTTCGACATCGTGGTGCCGGACGGCACCCTGTGGGTGATGGGCGACCACCGCAGCCAGTCCAGCGACTCCCGCGACCATCTCGGGCAGCCCGGCGGCGGCATGGTCCCGGTCGACAAGGTGATCGGCCGCGCCGACTGGATCGGCTGGCCCTTCGGCCGCTGGTCCACCGTGCCCGACACGGACGCCTTCGCTCGCGTACCGGCGTGGACCACGGGCGGCCACGGGGCCGCGCACGCGGTCGGGCCGGTCGGGCCGGTCGGGCGGGTCGGGCCGGTCGGGCGGGTCGGGCCGGTCGGGCGGGTCGGGCCGGCCGAGCCCCGCGGGCCCGGCCGTGGGTAGCCGGGGGAAGCCGCCCGCGGGCCGCCGCGGCGCCGCGGCGGGGGCGGACGGCGAGGTCCGTGCCGCACCGGGGCGGGCCGAGCGGCGCAAGCTCGCCCGCAAGGTCAAACGGCGTCGGCGGCGCTCCGCCGTCAAGGAGATCCCGCTCCTCCTCACCGTCGCCGTCCTCATCGCGCTGGTCCTGAAGACCTTCCTGGTGCAGGCCTTCGTGATCCCGTCCGGTTCGATGGAGCAGACCATCCGGATCGACGACCGGGTGCTCGTCGACAAGCTCACGCCCTGGTTCGGCGCCGAGCCGCAGCGCGGCGACGTCGTCGTCTTCAGGGACCCGGGCAACTGGCTCCAGCAGGAGACCGAGCCGGCCGCCGACGCCCCGGTGGGGGTCAAGCAGCTCAAGCAGGCGCTCACCTTCATCGGGCTGCTGCCCTCGGCCGACGAACAGGACCTGATCAAGCGGGTCGTCGCGGTCGGCGGGGACACCGTGAAGTGCTGCGCGGCGGACGGCAGGCTCACGGTCAACGGCGTACCGTTGGACGAACCGTATCTGCACCCGGGGAACCCGCCCTCGAAGATCCCCTTCGAGGTCAAGGTCCCGCAGGGGAGGGTGTTCGTCATGGGCGACCACCGGTCCGATTCCGCCGACTCGCGCTTCCATCTCGACGAGAAGGACCACGGCACGGTCTCCGAGGAGCAGATCGTGGGCCGGGCCGTCGTCATCGCCTGGCCGTTCGGCCACTGGCGGCGCCTGGAGGAGCGGTCGACCTTCGCGTCCGTCCCGGACGCCGACGGCGTGGGCGCGGCAGCGGCGCACGGTGTGTCGCATAGTGTGTCCCAGCGCGATCTCAACGGATTGCCTTGGCTCCCGACCCCTGCGGAACTTCTGCTCGTTATGGGAGTGGTGGGCCTGTCCCTGTTCCGGGACGGGCGATTGCACGGACTGAGGAGTGGATGTGGGGGATTTGGCCGTCGGCGCACGATCAGGACACGACGAGCCCGAGGAGAGGCCCGAGCGGCCGGTCCCGTCGGCGGCGGCCATGACGGATGACGCCGCGGGTCGTCCCGACCCCGATCCGCGCCTCGGCCGGCGCCCGGACGAGGACTCGACGCCGACGTCCCCCGCCACGGACGGCCCGGCTGCCGAAGGCGGTGGCAGCGACGACGACGGGGACGGTGACGGGGACGGCGGGAGCACGGCCCGCGGCGACCGCGGCCCCCGGCCCCAGCGTTCCTTCTGGAAGGAACTGCCCCTCCTCATCGGCATCGCGCTCGTCCTCGCGCTGCTCATCAAGACCTTCCTGGTGCAGGCGTTCTCGATTCCCTCGGACTCGATGATGAACACGCTCCAGCGCGGCGACCGGGTCCTCGTCGACAAGCTCACCCCGTGGTTCGGCTCCGAGCCGGAGCGCGGCGAGGTCGTCGTCTTCCACGACCCGGGCGGCTGGCTCGAGGACGGCAAGACCGCCGAGCCGAACGTGGTGCAGAAGGTCCTCAGCTTCATCGGCCTCATGCCGTCCGCCGAGGAGAAGGACCTGATCAAGCGGGTCATCGCGATCGGCGGCGACACCGTCTCCTGCAAGGAGGGCGGCAAGGTCGTCGTCAACGGCAAGGAGCTGGACGAGACCTACCTGTACCCGGGCTCGGTGCCCTGCGACCCGGCCTTCGGCCCGGTCAAGGTCCCCGAGGGCCGCATCTGGGTCATGGGCGACAACCGGCAGAACTCGCTCGACTCCCGCTTCCACATGGAGCTCGCGGGCGGCGGCACCGTCTCCAACGACGAGGTCGTCGGCCGGGCCGTCGTCATCGCCTGGCCGGTCACCCGCTGGGCCACCCTGCCCGTCCCGGCCACCTTCGACCAGCCCGGGCTCAACCAGGCGCTGGCCGTCGCCCCCGGCGCCGCCGGGTTCGCCGTGGCGCTCCCGCTCGTGCTGTGGCGGCGCAAGAGGCGCGCCGATCGCCATACCGCGGAGTAGCGACCCGCGGGTAGGGTGCCGTCCCGGACCGTCGCACGGACGGTCCGCGGAGCATCCGGGGTGCCCATGAGCGTCGAATCGCGTACGAAGGACGGCCACGGCCGCCTCGGCAGACTGCTGTCGGGGCTGGCCGTGGCCGTCGGCTGTGTGCTCTTCCTCGGCGGCTTCGTCGTCGGCGCCGTCCTCTACCAGCCGTTCACGGTGCCCAGCGACTCGATGACCCCGACGCTCGACGTCGGCTCCAAGGTGCTCGCCCAGCGCATCGACGGCGCGGACGTGAAGCGCGGCGACATCGTCGTCTTCAACGACCCGATGTGGGGCAACGTGCCCATGGTCAAGCGGGTCGTCGGCGTCGGCGGCGACACCGTCGCCTGCTGCGGCGCCGGGGGGCGGGTCACCGTCAACGGCAAGGAGATCGAGGAACCGTATCTGCGGCCGGGCAAGGTCGCCTCCGCCGTGGAGTTCTCCGCGACCGTCCCCGCCGGGAAGCTCTTCCTCCTCGGCGACGAGCGGCACAACTCCATGGACTCCCGCGCCCACCTGCAGGAGGCCGGCCACGGCTCCGTGCCCGTCTCCGCCGTCGTCGGCCGCGTCGACGCCGTCGCCTGGCCCGCCAAGGGCGTCGTGGACCGGCCGGCGAACTTCGCCGCCCTGCCCGGAGGGGTCTCCGCCCCGGGCCCCGTCGCACCCCTCTTCTACGCCGCCGTCGCCGGGTGTGTACTGATCCTGGCCGGTGCCGCGTACGGGCCGATCGCCCGGACACTGGCCCCGAGCAAGCCCGCGGCCGCGGCCACGGGACGGACCGAGGGGAAGGTGAACGCATGACGGCGGCGGGAACGGGACCTTCCGCCCGGCGGGTGGCGCGGGTCGTGCTGCTCGACCCGGACGACCGCATCCTCCTCATGCACGGCTACGAACCCGACGACCCCGCCCAGACCTGGTGGTTCACACCCGGAGGCGGACTGGAGGGCGACGAGAGCCGGGAGCAGGCCGCGCTGCGCGAACTCGCCGAGGAGACCGGCATCACCGACGTCGAACTCGGGCCGGTGCTGTGGCGGCGCTACTGCTCCTTCCCCTTCGACGGCCGCCGCTGGGACCAGGACGAGTGGTACTACCTGGCCCGCACCACACAGACCGCCACCGCGCCCGGCGGGCTCACCGAACTGGAGGCCCGCAGTGTGGCCGGCCTGAGGTGGTGGACCTCCGCCGAACTGTCGGCGGCGCGTGAGACGGTGTACCCCAACAGACTGGCCGAGCTGCTCCGCACGCTGCTCGACGAAGGACCCCCGAGCGCGCCGCTCGTTCTCGCCCCGGAAATCGTTTAGGGGCCCGGGCGACTGGCGCACAATAGGGGGACGCACGGCTGAAGGGGAACATGCCATGAGCGCCGAGGACCTCGAGAAGTACGAGACCGAGATGGAGCTGAAGCTCTACCGGGAGTACCGCGACGTCGTCGGGCTGTTCAAATACGTGATCGAGACCGAGCGGCGCTTCTACCTCACCAACGACTACGAGATGCAGGTGCACTCGGTCCAGGGCGAAGTGTTCTTCGAGGTCTCCATGGCCGACGCCTGGGTCTGGGACATGTACCGGCCCGCCCGCTTCGTCAAGCAGGTCCGTGTCCTCACGTTCAAGGACGTGAACATCGAGGAGCTCAACAAGAGCGACCTGGAGCTCCCCGGCAGCTGAAACCACTCGTGAGGGTGGCCCGGTTTTCCACAACGGCCCGCCCGTCCACAGCGCCGCACACGCGGCGTCACGATGCGTCACATTCGGTGCCGGAGGTGGTACCGAATGAACGCAACCCGAGCCCTCGGGCAGTACGGCGAAGAGCTCGCCGCCAGGCTGCTCACCGCGGCCGGCCTGCAGATCCTCGCCACGAACTGGCGCTGCGGCCGCACCGGAGAGATCGACATCGTCGCCCGCGACGGCGACACCCTCGTCGTCTGCGAGGTCAAGACCCGCCGTGAGGGAGCCTTCGAGCACCCCATGGCCGCCGTCACCCCCCGCAAGGCCGCCCGCCTGCGCCACCTCGCCGCCTGCTGGCTCGACCGACACGGCCGCACACCCCGCGGCGGCGTCCGGATCGACCTCGTCGGCGTCGTCCTGCCCCGCCGCGGCGCACCCGTCGTCACCCACGCCCGAGGGGTGGCCTGATGGGATTCGCCCGCACCTGCTCCGTGGCCCTCGTCGGCGTCGAAGGCGTCGTCGTCGAGGTCCAGGCCGACCTCGAAGCCGGAGTCGCCGCCTTCACCCTCGTCGGACTCCCCGACAAGAGCCTCACCGAGAGCCGCGACCGCGTCCGCGCCGCCATCGCCAACTCCGGCGCCGAATGGCCCCAGAAGAAACTCACCGTCGGCCTCAGCCCCGCCTCCGTCCCCAAGGGAGGCTCCGGCTTCGACCTCGCCGTGGCCGCCGCCGTCCTCGGCGCCGCCGAACGCGTCGACCCCCGGGCCATCGCCGACCTCGTCCTCATCGGCGAACTCGGCCTCGACGGCCGCGTCCGCCCCGTACGAGGCGTCCTGCCCGCCGTCCTCGCCGCCGCCGACGCCGGATACCGCCAGGTCGTCGTCCCCGAGCAGACCGCCGGCGAGGCATCCCTCGTCCCCGGCGTCTCGGTCCTCGGCGTCCGCACCCTGCGCCAGCTCATCGCCGTCCTCGCCGACGAGCCCGTCCCCGAAGAGGCGCCCCACGAGGACGGCCGCCCCGACCCCCTGCTCGCCGGACTCCTCGTCCCCGGCGCCGGGATCGGCACCGGACTCGCCGCCGACCCCGCCGACGGACCCGACCTCGCCGACGTCGCCGGACAGCACACCGCCCGCCGCGCCCTGGAGATCGCCGCCGCGGGCGCCCACCACCTGCTGCTCTCCGGACCGCCCGGCGCCGGCAAGACCATGCTCGCCGAGCGCCTCCCCGGCATCCTGCCGCCCCTCACCCGCCAGGAATCCCTCGAAGTCACCGCCGTCCACTCGATCGCCGGCATCCTCCCGCCCGGCGAACCCCTCGTCCACCGCCCGCCCTACTGCGCACCCCACCACTCCGCGACCATGCAGTCCCTCATCGGCGGCGGCAACGGACTGCCCCGCCCCGGCGCCGTCTCCCTCGCCCACCGCGGCGTCCTCTTCCTGGACGAAGCCCCCGAATTCACCACCAAAGCCCTCGACGCCCTCCGACAGCCCCTCGAATCCGGACACGTCGTCGTCGCCCGCGCCGCCGGCGTCGTCCGCCTCCCCGCCCGCTTCCTCCTCGCCCTCGCCGCCAACCCCTGCCCCTGCGGGCGCCACACCCTCCACGGCGCCGGCTGCGAATGCCCCGCCTCCCTCATCCGCCGCTACCAGGCCCGCCTCTCCGGACCCCTCCTCGACCGCGTCGACCTGCGCGTCGAAGTCGAACCCGTCACCCGCCACGAGCTCCTCGGCCGCGGCGGCCGCGGCGAGGACAGCGGCACCGTCGCCGACCGCGTCCGTGAAGCCCGCGCCCGCGCCGCCGCGCGCCTCGACGGCACCCCCTGGACCGTCAACAGCGAGATCCCCGGCCACGAACTCCGCACCCGCTACACCGCCGCACCCGGCGCCCTCGCCGCCGCCGAACGCGACATCGACCGCGGCCTCCTCACCGCCCGCGGCCTCGACCGCGTCCTCCGCGTCGCCTGGACCGCCGCCGACCTCGCCGGCCGCGACCGCCCCGGCACCGACGACCTCGCCCTCGCCCTCGAACTCCGCACCGGCATCACCCGAGGCGTCCCCGTCACCGCGGGGGAGTGGACATGACCCGCCACGACACCGAACGCCTCGCCCGCGCCGCCCTCACCCACATCGTCGAACCGGGCGACGAGCACGCGGGCCGCGCCGTGCACCGATACGGGGCGAGCGGCTTCCTGGAGCTCCTGACGGAAGCGGACGGCGAAGCCCCGCTCCCGGCCCCCCGGGCCCCGCGCGAACCCGGCGACACCGCAGACCTGTTCCCGGCCGGACCCGCCCCGTACGAGAGCGACGGCCGCGAGCCCCAGTCCCCGCCCGCCCGGCCCGCCCGCCACACCCACGACAGCGACGGCCCGCCCGCCACCGGTGCGCGACGGATCGCGGGCTGGCGACGTCGCGCCCGCACCGCCGCGCCCGAGCGCGACCTCGACCACATCGCCCGGCTCGGCGGACACTTCCTCGTCCCCGGCGACGCCGCCTGGCCCCGACAGCTCGACGACCTCGGCGACGCCCGGCCCCTCGGCCTCTGGGTCCGGGGCCCCGCCGACCTCCGCGGCTGGGCCCTCCGCTCCGTGGCCGTCGTCGGCGCCCGCGCCTGCACCCCCTACGGCGCCCACACCGCCGCGACCCTCGCCGGCGGCCTCGCCGAACGCGGCTGGGTCGTCGTCTCCGGCGCGGCCTTCGGCATCGACGGCGCGGCCCACCGCGGCGCCCTCGGCAGCGACGGCGCCACCATCGCCGTCCTCGCCTGCGGAGTCGACGTCGCCTACCCACCCGGCCACGCCGGCCTCATCGGCCGCATCGCCGAACAAGGCCTCGTCATCGGCGAACTGCCCCCCGGCGGCCACCCCACCCGCAGCCGCTTCCTCCTCCGCAACCGCGTCATCGCCGCCCTCACCCGCGGCACCGTCGTCGTCGAGGCCGAACACCGCAGCGGCTCCCTCGTCACCGCCCGCGCCGCCGCCCGCCTCGGCCGCCACACCATGGGCGTCCCCGGCCCCGTCACCAGCGGGCTCTCCGCCGGAGTCCACGAACTGCTCCGCGGCGAAGCCACCCTCGTCACCGACGCCGCCGAGATCATCGAACTCGTCGGCGCCATCGGGCAGCTCGCCCCACCCCGCCGCGGCCCCGTCCTGCCCCGCGACCTCCTCGCCCCCGGCACCGCCCGCGTCCTCGAAGCCCTCCCCGGCCGCGGCCCCGCATCCCTCGCCGACATCGCCGCCCGCGCCGGCGCCCACCCCGACGACGCCCTCGCCAAGCTGTACGAACTCCACTCGCTGGGGTTCGTCGAGCGACACCAGGACCACTGGAGGTTGACGAACAGGGGCACAGAACCGTCGAACATCCGGCATGGCGCTACTTGACCTGGGGCATTCGGGTGAAATGGTGAAGCCGATGAGCAAGCGAGTTCTCTCGGCCGCACCCGAGGGGCCGACCCGCGCCACGGCCCCCGTTCGAAGACCTGGGCGACGGCAGCCACCCCGACCGGCGCGATCCCTCGCCGTTCGCGCACCGCGACAGCCCACTCACGCTACGCTCACGTGCATCCCCCGCCCGACAACAGGAACGACTCCTTCGCACCCGACAGCAGAACGGCACAAGGCAACGCATGCCCCAGCACACCTCCGGGTCTGACCGCGCCGCGGTGCCCCCAGCAGCCCGGGGCACCGTGCGACCGCCCGCACCGACCTCCCTCGACGAGCTGTGGCGCTCGTACAAGGACACCGGCGACGAGCGGCTGCGGGAGCAGCTGATCCTGCACTACTCGCCCCTCGTCAAATACGTCGCCGGACGCGTCAGCGTCGGCCTGCCGTCCAACGTGGAGCAGGCCGACTTCGTCTCCTCCGGGGTCTTCGGACTCATCGACGCCATCGAGAAGTTCGACGTCGAACGGGCCATCAAGTTCGAGACGTACGCCATCACCCGCATCCGCGGCGCCATGATCGACGAACTCCGCGCGCTCGACTGGATCCCCCGCTCCGTCCGCCAGAAGGCCCGCAACGTCGAACGCGCCTACGCCACCCTCGAAGCCCAGCTGCGGCGCACCCCCACCGAGACCGAGGTCGCCCACGAGATGGGCGTCACCCTGGAGGAACTCCACTCCGTCTTCAGCCAGTTGTCCCTGGCCAACGTCGTCGCCCTGGAAGAACTCCTGCACGTCGGCGGAGAAGGCGGCGACCGGCTCTCCCTCATGGACACCCTCGAGGACACCGCGGCCGACAACCCGGTCGAGGTCGCCGAGGACCGCGAGCTGCGCCGGCTCCTCGCCCGCGCCATCAACACCCTCCCCGAGCGGGAGAAGACCGTCGTCACCCTCTACTACTACGAAGGCCTCACCCTCGCCGAGATCGGGCACGTCCTCGGCGTCACCGAGAGCCGGGTCAGCCAGATCCACACCAAGTCCGTCCTCCAGCTTCGCGCCAAACTGGCCGACGTGGGCCGCTGACCGAGTGAGGCCCCCTCGCCGTACAGTGGAGCAGTGCCCAGGATTCGAGCGGCCTCCGTGGCCGAGCACCGGACCATGCAGCGCGGCGCCCTGCTCGACGCCGCGCGCTCCCTGCTGTCCGAAGGCGGGACGGAGGCGCTGACCTTCCCCGCCCTCGCCGAGCGCACCGGCCTGGCCCGTTCGTCGGTCTACGAGTACTTCCGCTCCCGCGCGGCCGTCGTCGAGGAGCTCTGCGCCGTCGACTTCCCCGTGTGGGCCGCCGAGGTCGAGTCGGCCATGGCCACCGCCGACACGGCCGAGGGCAAGGTCGAGGCCTACGTCCGCAGCCAGCTGCAACTCGTCGGGGACCGGCGCCACCGCGCGGTCGTCGCGATCTCGGCGAGCGAGCTCGACGACGGCGCCCGCGAGAAGATCCGCGCGGCCCACGGCGGCCTCGTCACCATGATCGTCGACGCGCTCTCCGCCCTGGGGCGTCCCCAGCCGCGTCTGGAGGCCATGCTCCTGCAGGGCGTCGTCGACGCCGCGGTCCGCCGCATCGAACTCGGCGCGGCCGAGGACCCCACGACCATCGCGGACGCGGCGGTGTCGATGGCCCTGGGCGGAGTCCGCGGGGCCTGATCTTCCGGCCCGGGCGCGGCCGGCGCCCGGGGGGGGGGGGGGGGCGGCGCGCCGGGGGGCGCGGCCCGGGGC